>JARLHS010000053.1 GCA_031292115.1 Clostridia bacterium
AAAAAATATCACATGTTTTCATTGAAAATGCAGAAGCTAATACTGCTGCGCGCCAGACTTTTTCAGGGGGTGGCGCGATGAAGACAGTCACAAGGGCATTTTGCTTTATTTTACCTTTGATTTTATCCGTTCAAACGGTTTCGGCGGCTTCCTCCCTGCGGGTGTACAGCGCGCGCAGACAGATCAACGAGCCGCAGCTGAAATATACCAGCTGCTGGCCGCGCGTGTGCGGCATCCGCGATGAAAGTGCCCAGAACAGGCTCAACATTCGGCTCCGGGAGCAGGCCGAAACCGCAGAAAAAACCGCGCAACTCGCCGCGAAAAGGCTCGCGGGCACCGGCGCTGATGTAAAGGGCAGCTTTGACTATGCCGTAAAACGCAACGAAAACGGCATGATCAGCCTCACCATGAGGGATCAGCTTCTGGTCGGCGGGCAGAGGGGAATGACACGGCAGGCGGCCGTGACGGTCAATACCGTCAGCGGACGCAGTCTCACACTCGGAGACTTCTTCGGCGGCAACGTCGATTATACGGCGATGCTGAGCGACCGGATCCGCGGTCAGATCAAAAGCCGCGGGCTTGAAGGCCGGCAGATCCGGCCGTTCCATTCGATGAAGCCCGACCAGGGCTTTTATTTAACGCACGACAGCCTCGTTGTTTTCTTTCAGGAATATGAGTATTTCCCGTACGACTGCGGAGTAGTCGAATTTGCCATACCGCTCGGGGCTCTGAATGGATGCCTGAAGCCGGAATACAGGCTTTAACGGCAGCACCTTGGAAAACAGAATAGCGCGCAGCATAAACGGGGGCGGTGCCGAGAAAGGTGCTGCTCCCGTGCTTTATGCGGCCTCTTTCAGGCAGGCGCGCGTACAAAGCTTCCATGCATTCTCCGGTGCATCGGATCAGCCGGGCGCCGTAATAATACGTATTTTCATTTAGAAAGTAGACAAAGTCTACTTTCTAAGACTCGCCGATGGCGGGTTGATGAGTATTGAACGACTCTCCCGGCGGCTACCACCGCCAGATGCCGCAAAGCGGCAGGAATTGAACTGCGGAATTATATCCGCAGTTTAACGGGAGAATAGTATAATAAAAATCAATAGCAACATGAACGTTTGACCTGCGCAAAAAACATGCGCTTGCTTCATGCGCCCAAGCTTTATCACCGTCGTTTGCGCAACCGGACGCGCATCGGAAACACGTCGATTCCAGGCTGCCGGAGAGTCGGAAAGGCCGCATCAGCCCGCTTTTGGAGCGTGTACTGTCAAAATAACCAAAATCGAGTGGGCCAAACCCTCAAACATTTACAGGTCAACCGGAAAATACTGCTTCCGGCCGGTTGATTTTACATGCATTTTATATTATAATAATAATCGTTATCAATAAGGAGGGTTTGAAATGAAAAATTTCTTCCAGCCGGGTAACCTGCTCAAGGTTAAAGCCGTCAACTACGACCACCAGGCGAGCAAAATGCTGATTGACATGGGTTTCACGCCTGACACCCTGATTTCTGTCAAGAATTCCGCACCGTTCGGCGAGCCGCTGATTATTAAGATTCGCAACTATACCCTCGCGCTGAGGAAAAACGACCTGCTTGCGCTCGACGTAGAGCTTGTCAGCCACTGATATTCAGGCGCCGCAGTTCTTGATCATGCTTATTACAACTGATAATAAATAGCGACAATCTCCTTGCTGCGAGGAGGCAGCATCGCTTTACCCAAAATTTAATACGAAGGAGGCGGGAAAAATGGAAATCGTGCTGGCGGGCAACCCCAATAGCGGAAAGACTTCGCTTTTTAACCTCCTGACCGGCAGCAAACAGCATGTCGGAAATTGGCCCGGCGTCACCGTTGAGAAAAAAGAAGGCAAAATAACGGTTGACGGCGGGCAAATTGCGCTCATTGACACTCCGGGCATTTATACACTTGACCCGGATACGATCGAGCAAAAGGTTACGCGCGACTACATTTTCAAATCGAAACCCGACCTGATTATCAACATACTCGATGCGACCAATTTCGAGCGCAACCTTTATCTGACGCTGCAGCTGCGGGAATCGGGCATTCCAATGGTGATCGCGCTCAATATGATGGATGAGGTTGAGCGTGACGGCACGGTGATTAATACGCAGGCGCTCTCTCAGGCGCTCGGAGTCCCGGTCGTCGGCATCTCCGCACGCACGGAAAGCGGCATCCGCGAGCTGTATGACATCATCGGGCGCTTTATGCGGCACGAAATCACGATCCAGCCGTTCTGCACGGGGTGCAAAGACTGTACAAAATGCAAATCGGGCGAGTTCAGGTACCATTTGATCGAAAGCATTGCGGCAAATTGCATCAAAACCCAAGAGCACGGGGAGCAATCCAATATTTCCGAAAAAATTGATAAAATCATTTTAAATAAATATTTGGCAATTCCTATTTTTTTTGCTATAATGTTTGTAATATTCTCTTTAACCTTTGGAAGCCTTGTCGGCAGGCTTTCTGATCTGATCAGCTATTTGCTCAACGGCCTGTTCGCGCCGGCGGTTTCTTCGGCGCTCGCGGCAATCGGCGCACAGCAGTGGATTGTCATGCTCATCAGCAAGGGCATCATTCCGGGCATCGGCACGGTGCTTATCTTCCTGCCGCAGATCTCGGTGCTCTTTATCCTGATGTCGATTCTGGAAGATTCCGGGTACATGTCGCGCGCGGCCATCATGATGGATAAGGTTTTTTCCGCCTTCGGTCTCAGCGGGAGCTCGTTTATCCCGATGATCATGGGGTTCGGCTGTACGGTGCCTGCGCTCATGTCCTGCAGGATACTGCCCAGCGAAAAAAACAGAAAACTAACGATGATGCTCACAGGGTTTGTTTCATGCAGCGCGCGGCTGCCGCTCTATACGCTGCTGACGGGCATCTTCTTCAAGAAATATCAGGGGCTTGTCGTCTTCTCACTCTATCTGCTGGGTATCGTAGTGGCAGCCGTGAGCGCTCTGCTGCTCAATAAAACGGTATTTCACAACGACAACACCACATTCGTGATGGAGATGCCGCCTTACCGTCTGCCGAAGCTGCGCAACCTGCTGCTGCACACCTGGGAAAAGGTCAAGGGCTTCCTCGTCAAGGCCGGCACCACGCTACTGGTAGCGTCGATCATTGTCTGGGCTTTCCAGTCGTTCACACCGCATTTTGTGCTGACGACCGACCCTGCGGCCAGCATCTGGGCCGTGATCGGCAAGGCTATCGCGCCGATATTCTATCCGCTCGGGTTTGGCACCTGGCAGGCCGCCACGGCACTGATTACGGGCATAGCCGCAAAGGAAATGCTCGTCTCGACCCTTTCGCTCGTTTCGAGCACGGGCGGGAACATCGCGCTGCTGCATCAGGCGATGACCAGTCTTTTCACGCCGCTCGCCGCCTACTCGTTTATGTGTTTCGCGCTTTTGTATCTGCCGTGCATCTCGGCGATTGTCACCATGAGGAAAGAATTCAATTCCTTAAAATGGACGGTCGGAACGCTTGCATTTGATTTTTCAGTCGCCTGGGTCGTCGCCTTTATCGTTTTTAACGTGGGGAGGCTGCTGGGGCTTTAAAGGAGGGGATTTCCGGTGGACGAAATCAGGAACGATGACAATAAGAAAGAGACCCGAAATACGCGCCAGAAAAAACTGATTATAGACTGTCTCAACAAATACGGCAGCAATCATATGACGGTTGAGGAAATCTTCAACCTCATCCAGCAGCAGGATACGCAGATCAGCATCGCTACGGTTTACCGCAACCTCCGGCTGCTCGAGGAGCAGGGGCTCGTCAACAAGGTGTTTGTCGCCGACGACGCCACAGCCTACTATGAGATCAAGGATGCCGCCTCCTCGCACTCGCACCACCACCTGATCTGCCGCCAGTGCGGCGCGATCATTGATTTTGAAGACGACCTGCTGGAGGCGCTTGAAAAAATGATCACCCTTACCAAGGGCTTTCAGGTGCAGGATCATCATGTGGCATTCTATGGCATCTGCAGGGATTGCACGGAAAAAAACAAGGCCGCGCAGGATGCCGTCGAGAAGCCCGCGCCGGATGAAGCCCGGCAATGAGGGCACTGCGACGCCGCAATGACGGATTACAGAGATGGGTACATGCAATTATGATGTAAGAAACAGTATAAGGGGGGCCGGCTTTCGCCGGCTCCCTCGTTTTATAACCTGTTTATCCGAGATGCTTCCCTGTTTGGCGCGCCCGTTACCAGCTCCCGCCGCCGCCTCCGCCGAAGCCGCCGCCGGAGAAGCCGCCTCCGCCGAAGCCGCCTCCGCCTCCCGAAGATTTCGGCGGGGTGGAGACCATATTGGCCTGATACGCGTACATATTTCGGTTGAGCATGCTTGCAAAGATGATCGTGTTGAAGGCGTTGCCCTGATAGCCGTAATACCACGACGGCGGCGCGATCGCAATCTTTTCAAACTGTTTGGCCCATTTGTCCGTCACGCCGAGCGCAAAAGCAAACGGTAGGATGTTGTAAAAGGCAGAGGGGTTTTCCTCCACAAGCTTCTCGATCCGGCTTTTGTCCGCAAGCTCGATGAAGCGTTTGAGCCCCAGAAGCCTGCCGAGCCAGGTGCCGCCCTGCTGCGTACGTTTCTTCGCAAAGGAGCCGGCAATGCCGCACACGGCCGCTGCGAGAGCGCCCGCAATCGCCGGGGCCGCGAGGCCGGACATGTAGAAGGCTACGGCAGCCATGATCAGCAGCGCCAGACTGTACAACAGGGAAGCGAAAATCGCGCCTGCCGTGGACTTCGCGCCCGATGCCGATTTATCCACAGCGTAGCCGACGATTGCCGCAATGGACGCCGTTACGGCGAAGCCGACAGCACCCGCAATCGCTGAAGCGCTCAGCGAGAAGAAATAGCTGCCCGCCGCGCTGAAAAGCGCCACGCCCGCGCAAAGCCCGGCCATCACATAGCACCATGCCTTGGAGACGTTGCCGCTTGCGGTGTAGATGCGTTTGGCGGGGTCGGATTTATAGGAGCCCGCGAGCCGCTGCTTGACCTGTTGAATCGTCTGGTAGAAGGTGTATTTGAGGTCGTCCGCCGTGACGCTGTTCCTGCCCTTGAAGAGCTCGGCGAACATATCCTTCTCATAGGGGCGCATCGCCTCATCGGCGCCGTGGGTTTTGTTGAGGATAAAATTGCCTTTGCCGTCGTCGGAAATGGTGAGGTAGCCTTTGTCGGCCCAATAGATGATGAGCGAGACGACATCGCGCGTATCCACGTGGCCGTCGATGATATAGCCCGCCTCCGCCGAGGTGATTTCTTCGGGAGGGGTGACCTCCACGGGGATATAGACCCTGGCGTCCCTTCCGAACATCAGATAGAGCAGCAGACTGAGGGCGGCCAGGAGGATGTCAAAGAGGATAAAACCGATGCCGGAGCTCTTTTTGGCGGCGACAAAATAGCCCTGCGGCAGCTCAAGCCGCACGGTAACGCCTTCATAGGGCTGAAGGGTGCTCGTCACCTTGCCGGTGATCGTATTGCCGGAAACGCTTGATTTTACGATGGAGCCGTCGGTCGAGCCTTCGGCGCCGGCCGTGAAGCTCAGAAGGCTTTTGTCAAACGCCTTGGGCATGGTGATGTGGAACGTCACTTTGCTGATGGTGGTATCCCAGCCGTTGCCGATCAGATTGTAATACAGATCGTCAAACTGCTTGATGCCGTCGTCGCCGATGCCGTAGTTATAACGGATGCAGTAGGTCTTCTTGCCCGTGAGCGTGAAGTTCGGGTCGCCGATCTTCAGCATGAGGTAGCCGCCGTCGCGGCTTTTACTGAAATCTATGTTGCCTCCGGTGTTGCCGTCGGTCACCGAGACGTCGGTGATGTCTATCCGCTGTGTTTTGGTGACGGCATTGCCGTTGATCGTCCGCGTCGCGGAGCTGATCGCGGGGATATAGCGGTAGATGCCGTGCCGCGCTTCGGAAAAATCCGCCGTGATCTTTTCGGTGACGCTGAGCACGTTCGCCTGGCTGACGCTGACATTCACGTCATAGGCCGTGATCGTATAGCCGCCGCTGTCCGCAAGGACGGGCATGTGGAAAAATGAGATCAGCAGCAGCACAAAAAATACGGCCGGCAGGGCGATCCGGAATTTAGAATTGAACTTTAACATTTTCTCTCTGCTCCTCATCTATCACATAAAGGGGCTTTTTCTCAAAGTGGAAAAGAGAAGCAATGATGGTGGAAGGGAAGACTTCCGTCTTGATATTGAAGGATTTTGCAACCGCGTTGTAATACCTTCTCGAATTGGCGATCTCGGTCTCAATATTTTTAAGCTGGTTTTGCAGGTCGATGAAATTCGCGTTGGCCTTGAGGTCGGGGTATGCCTCCGCCACGGCGAAAAGGGTTTTCAGCGTGCCGGTCAGCGCATTGTCGGCGTTGATTTTTTCCTCGGCCGAGCCGGCCTGCACCGCGGTGTTGCGCGCCTTGATGACATTTTCAAGCGTGGTGGATTCGTGCTTGGCATAGCCTTTGACCGTTTCCACGAGGTTGGGGATCAGGTCGAACCGCTTTCTCAGAAAAACATCCATCGTGGAGAATGCCTCTTCGGAGTCGTTCCTGAGCTTGATGAGCGAGTTGTACGCGGCAATGGCCCACAGAATAATGATAACGACCAGCGCAATAATAACCCAGCCTGCAGTACCCATAACGATTACCTCTTTTCAGTTGTAATATCACTATCTTACCATAAAACAGGGGGATCAACAAGGGCAATTTTCGCCGCGTCCTCCGGCTGCTTTGGCGCCCGAAACGGATACGGGACCGCCGGCTGCAATAAGCGATTCATTGCATATTTTCATCTGCCTTCCTGTCGGAAAAGCGGGGTGCAACTATATTTTTATACCGGGCGGGCTTAATATACCGCCGCTGCTGCCGATAAATGGGGTAAATGATCAACCACGGTTTACCGCCGCCCGGCTTTCCGCAGTGCTTATCCCATTTTGAATGACAGGCTAAACAGCCCTTGCGTGCGAATTTCATCGCGCGAAACGCACAGATGCGCTGAAATAACATTGCGCGATATCCGAGTCCCTTTTACAGTGTGGAATTAGAACAAAATGGAATTAAACGTTTCAAACGCGGCAATAATTTCAAAAGAGTTTCACCGTGCGGTGCATTTTAAGATACTTCTAACAAGTTTGTAATCTCCTGTGGCTTCCGTCGGCATTCTGTAACCAACCATTAACCGGAAATTGATGATTATTTTCCCTGAGCGGAATATACTATAGGTGTAGAAAAATGGTGGAAACCGATGCGCCGCCCATCCCGTGGCGGCAGGGAGGGTACCATGAAAAAAATAACGATCGTGATTCTCGCGGTGCTGACGATGCTCACGGCGGTGATGCTCAGCTCGTGCTCGGATACATGGAGCACGGCGGTCATCCAAAACATAAATGCCATTACGGCGGCGCCGCAGGGCACCGGCGGCGTTACCTCTGCGCCGACCGCCACCCCGCATCAGCCGGACGGTAAGGGGTACAGCGACCGCGTTACATTTTCCGCCTGAC
>JARLHS010000054.1 GCA_031292115.1 Clostridia bacterium
CATCGGCGCTGACAAGGGCTTTTTTGCAATCCATCATGCCGCAGTTGGTTCTCTCGCGCAGCGCTTGTACATCCTTTGCTGTAAATGACATTCAAATTGCCTCCATTTTTATGGAATCATCGGCAAAGGCTCACTCCGCCTTTGCTTCCTGGACGTTTTTCTCAACTGCCGCTGGTGCCGGTTGTGCCACAGGCGCAACCGGAGCGGCCTGCGCCACCGGAGCGGCTTCCTGAGTCTGCTCGCCCTGCTTTGATTCGAGTATCGCGTTGCCCATGACAAAAGAAATCAGCTTGACCGCCCTGATTGCATCGTCATTGCCGGGCACAATATAATCCACTTCATCCGGGTCGCAGTTGGTGTCGACGATCGCAACGATCGGGATACCGAGCTTGCGCGCCTCCGCCACCGCGATATGCTCCTTGCGCGGGTCGACGATGAACAGTGCCGACGGCAGCTTCTTCATTTCCTTGATGCCGCCGAAGAGCTTTTCAAGCTCAGCGATTTCCTTTTTAAGCTTTGCAACCTCTTTTTTGGGCAGAAGCTCGAATGTCCCGTCGGCTTCCATCTTATAAAGCTGGTTCATGCGGTCAATCCTGCGGCGGATCGTGCGGAAATTGGTGAGCATGCCGCCCGGCCAGCGCGAATTGACATAAAATGCGCCTGAGCGCGTCGCCTCATCGCGGATGGATTCCTGAGCCTGCTTCTTTGTTCCTACAAACAGTACGCTGCCGCCCTCGGCGGAAATGTCACGCACGAAAAGGTACGCCTCTTCGAGCTTTTTGACCGTTTTCTGCAGGTCAATGATATAAATGCCGTTGCGTTCGGTGAAGATGTACGGCGCCATCTTCGGATTCCATCTTCTTGTCTGGTGGCCAAAATGCACGCCTGCCTCAAGAAGCTGCTTCATTGATACGACTGATGCCATGGATTTTCCTCCCTCGGTTTTTTCCTCCGCATGGTGGCACGCCGTGGGAACTTTAAGCACCGCCCCGGCCACGCCATACGTGTGTTTTAGCTAAAAAAGTATATCATAGATGGCATTAAAATGCAATAGAATATTGCTGAATCCCACAAATATATAATTTTCCGCCGCGTAGTATGAAACCTCCCCGTCACGGTAATACTGAATTTGGTAATATTCTTCCAGACGATCGGAGGGCTCAACATGCAAATCAACAAGGTTGAAATATGTGGCGTCAATACCTCCAAATTGAAGGTCCTCACAGAGGCAGAAAAGGAGCGCCTCTTACGCAGTGTGAGGCAGGGAGACAAGTCGGCGCGCGAACAGCTTGTTAACGGAAATCTGAGGCTTGTCCTCAGTGTGATACAGCGATTCACAAACCGCGGCGAGAATCTCGACGATCTTTTCCAGGTCGGTTGCATCGGTCTGATCAAGGCCATCGACAATTTTGATATCGGTCAGAATGTGCGATTTTCGACCTACGCCGTGCCGATGATCATCGGCGAGATCCGGCGCTACCTGCGCGACAACAACCCGATACGCGTCAGTCGCTCAATGCGCGACATTGCCTACAAGGCGATGCAGGTGAAGGAAAAGCTGACAAACGACACACAGCGTGAGCCGACGATCGAAGAGCTGGCAAAGGAAATGAACCTGCCGCGCGAGGAAATCGTCATGGCGCTGGAATCCGTTGTTGAGCCGGTTTCTCTTTTTGAGCCCGTTTATTCGGACGGCGGCGACACCATCTACGTAATGGATCAGATCGGCGACAAAAGCATGGATGAGGACTGGCTGGATGAGATCACGCTCAAGGAGGCCATCGGACGCCTCTCAGACCGGGAAAAACGCATCCTCTCGCTGCGGTTTTTCGAAGGCCACACACAGATGGAGGTCGCCTCCGAGATCGGCATCAGTCAGGCGCAGGTCAGCAGATTGGAAAAGGGTGCGCTGAGTAAAATCAAAAAGCATATCTGATCGCTGCTCTGACCTGCACCTTGCGCAGAGTCAGCAGGCTGGAAAAGGGAGCGCTGAGCAAAATCAAAAAGCATATCTGAACTCACATTTAAAATTTGAAGGACTTGCCGCTCAGGCCGCGGCGGGCCCTTTCTTTTTGCAGAGCGGCAAAAAGAAAGTAAAAAGCGCCTGCCGATGCGCCGGCAAAATCGCTCGACGCAGCAAAGTGCTCCATTGGTACTATCTCGCTCAAAACGGCGTCAAACTCGCCAGCGCTCGGGCAATGACGCCGTTTTGCCGCTTTCAGCGACCGCTCGGCATTCACTGCAAGCTGATCCTACGCCTCGCGATAGAAGTGCCGGCGGGTTGACGGACGCTTACCTATAGTACAATATTTTAGTTTATTCTTTTTCGGCAGACCACTTATAATCAGAACCGAAAATGGTTTTCCATTCTTTTAGATATCCTTTTGATGCAGGATCAAAAATACTATTGTAAATCTCTTCGGTTTCACTGGCTGATATATATTTTTTGAGCCAGTCATCATATTGATATCTTTCAGTTTTATAAAGATAATAGAGCTTTCTTTCTCGATTATTCAAATCAAAATATGTAATATCAATTATATAAATATAGGCGTCCATTGCTGATAATGGGAAATAAGCACCATCATCTATTTGGCTATTTAGTACCTTATCCCTCATACTATCAATATTCTTCTGGACATAATCGAAAAGACTATTAGAATTTTTGATACTTGAGCGACAGTTCTGAAATTTAATTCTGGTCCTTTTCTTTTTTGAATCACTCAGATAGCAATGATGATCTATCATAAAATCCTCAAATTTTATAATTAATGAATTGGTATTTCTTTGAAAACCGCACTGAAATATGCCTTTAACCATAATATCTGAAATTCTAAAAATATCAGAACTATTATTTTTGATTTTTAAATATTGCTTTCTCTCATTAATGACAAAATCGATTAATGGCTCGTACTCTTTGCAAGTTATTCTATAAGCATTTTTTGTAATCCGGTATGCAACCAAAGCAATTATACCAGATACCAAAGCAACCATTAATGAAATGATTGTGATTAAATAATCCATTTTAAAGCCTTACCTTTGAATGTCTGTTTGATTAATTGAATGCTATTTTATAATATTCCATTCACATCATTATATCAATAATTCTTACAAATAACAACAAGCATTATGATCTGATTACATAGACAGTTCCATATTATGGGTATAGCATAATATAATGCTTTTTCCGGAGAATAAGTTATGACATAAAAACGCAGGGAGCGGTTTTCCGTTCCCTGCGTTATTTTTTAAGACCTGAGTCTTTTTAGTTCTTTCCGCGCAGCAGCTCATCGATTGAGGCAGCGGCCGTTTTGCCCGCGCCCATTGCCAGGATTACCGTGGCAGCGCCGGAGACCGCGTCACCGCCGGCATAAACGCCTTCAAGGCTCGTACGCATCGTCGCCTCGTCCGCTACTATGCAGCCGTGACGGTTTGTTTCAAGCCCCGGCGTGGTTTTCGGCACCAGCGGGTTGGGCGATGTGCCGATCGCCATGATCACGCAATCGGATTCAAGCGTGAAATTTGAGCCCTCGATGGTCACGGGGCGCCTTCTGCCCGAAGCATCGGGCTCTCCGAGCTCCATACGCACACACTCGAGCGCCGAAACCTCGCCCTTTTCGTTGGCAACAATTTTCACCGGGCTGGTCAGCAGATGGAATATGATTCCTTCCTGCTTCGCATGGTGCAGCTCCTCGAGCCGCGCGGGTATTTCCGCCTCGGAACGGCGGTAGACGATGGTTACATCCTTGGCGCCGAGCCGTTTTGCGCAGCGGGCCGCATCCATGGCGACATTGCCGCCGCCGATGACGGCGATATGCTCAAAGGGACGCAGCGGCGTGTCATAGTCGTCGTCAAAGCCGCGCATCAGGTTGACGCGCGTGAGGAATTCGTTGGCGGAATAAACGCCGATCAGGTTCTCACCGTCGATGCCCATAAATGAAGGCAGGCCGGCCCCCGTGCCGAGGAAAACTGCACTATAGCCCATTTCTCCAAACAGCTCCTGCACGGAGAGTACCTTTCCGATCACCATGTCTTCGATCACCTCAACGCCGAGCGCCTTGAGGTTTTCAACTTCCTGGCGCACAATCGCCTTGGGCAGCCTGAATTCCGGTATTCCGTAAGTAAGAACGCCGCCTGCGGCGTGCAGTGCCTCATAAACCGTCACCTTGTAGCCGCGCGCTGCGAGATCGCCCGCGCAGGTCAGGCCCGCCGGGCCGCCGCCGACAACCGCGACCTTTTTGCCGTTGAGTGCCGGTTTCTTCGCCTCGGAGCCCTCGCCCGTGCCAAAATCCGCCGCAAAACGCTCAAGCCTGCCAATTGCAACGGCTTCGCCCTTCAATCCGCGCACGCATTTCGCCTCGCACTGAGATTCCTGCGGGCATACGCGCCCACAGACGGCCGGCAGCGAGTTGGTTTCCCTGATCTTGCGGCAGGCGGCGCCGAAGTCGCCCTGCTCGATGAGCTTGATAAAGTCGGGTATCTGCACATTGACCGGGCAGCCGGCAATGCAGGGGCTGTTTTTGCAGTGCAGGCAACGCTGCGCTTCAAGCAGCGCATTTTCCTTCGTATAGCCGAGCGCGACCTCACTGAAATTTTTAATCCGCTGCTCGGGCGCCTGCTCGGGCATCGGCGTTTTGGTACGTATCATGTTAGGCATTGAGGTCACCACGCTCCGTTTCGTTTAATAGTCTGCAATAGCGCTCGCGCGCCCTCGTCTCCTGCGTCTTGTAGATCGCAAGCCGGCGCATTGCGTCGTCGAAATCGATCTGGTGACCGTCAAAATCGGGCCCGTCCACACAGGCAAACTTTGTCTCGCCGCCAACTCTCACACGGCAGCCGCCGCACATGCCCGTCCCGTCAATCATGATGGGATTCATGCTGACAATCGTCTTGATGCCGTACGGCTTTGTGAGCGCGCTGACAAATTTCATCATCGGCAGCGGGCCGATCGCAATGACGGTGTCATAGGGGGCGGCGCCGCTCTTAACATCGTCTTCAAGCAGCCGTTTGAGCGTGTTTGTGACAAAACCGTTTTCCCCGTAGCTGCCGTCGTCCGTGCAGACGAAAAGCCTGTCGCAGCATGCCCGCATTTCCTCTTCAAGGATGACGAGCGAACGGGTCTTGAAACCCGCGACGATATCCACCTGAGCGCCAAGCTCATGCAGCTTCTTCGCCTGCGGATATGCGATCGCGCAGCCAAGCCCGCCGCCGATCACCGCAGCCCTTTTGATGCCCTCAAGCTCCGACGCGGTGCCGAGCGGACCCGCCACATCAAGAAGGAAATCCCCTTCCTGAAGCGAGCCGAGCTGCATGGAAGTCTTGCCGACCTCCTGGATGATGATCGTGACGGTTCCATGTGCTCTGTCATACCCTGCCAGCGTGAAGGGAACTCTCTCGCCGTGCGCGTCGATGCGCAGGATGATAAACTGGCCGGGCTCCGCCTTACGCGCAATGAACGGGGCTTCAATTTCAAGAAGCTTGACGTTCTCACATAATGTCTTGGCCTTTACAATTTTGAACATTGGCTCACTCCTCAACTAATCTTTATAACGCCTACTTGCGGCATCAGCTCATCGAGCTCATTCTGACGGAAGAAACCTGCTTCGCTTCCCAGCGCGTTTGCCGTAGAAACCGCCATGGCAAGCAGAATGGTCTCCTCCACCGTCTGTTTCTTCAGAATCCCCGTCGCATAGCCGGCAACGAGCGAATCGCCGCAGCCGACGGTATTAACGGGTTTGATGTCGGGTGTCGTGCCTTGAAAAACACCTTGAGGCGTTGCAAACACCGCACCGTCGCGCCCAAGCGAAACGATGACGGTGCCGATGCCTTTTTCATGCAGGCTGACCGCGGCCTCGACGACTTCGTCGCGCGTCTTGACTTCGCGGCCGAGCAGAGATGAAATTTCAGTACGGTTCGGCTTGATAATGTCGGGCTTTGCCTCGATACCGGCTCTGAGCAGCTCCCCGCTTGTGTCGAGGATTACCGTCTTGCCCGCTGCCTTTGCAATCGAGATCAGCTCAGGGTAAAAATCCGTGCCAATTCCCTTTGGAACGCTGCCGCACATGGCAACCATGCTGCAATTCTCGATGACCTGCCTGTATTTTTTCACCAGCTTTTCGCGCTCCGCGTCGCTCACGGCCTCCCCAGGCTCGAGCAGCGTCGTCGGCTTGCCGGAGTTATCCTCATAGACATTGATGCAGCTGCGCGTTTCACTGCTCACGCGCACAAACGCCTCGCGGATGCCCTTGTTTCGCAGCGCTTCCATAATGAAGTTGCCGGAGTGCCCGCCGATGAAACCCGTGGTAATCACTTCGATGCCCAGCAGTCTTGCGACTTTCGCGACGTCTATTCCCTTGCCGCCGGCGTGAGCCGTGGGGTGCTGCACCCGGATATCCTCGCCGGGGATGAGCTTTTCTACATAATACAGCTTATCCAATGCCGGATTTACCGTAACCGTCACTAACATTTTTTCATCTCCTTTTTTATGCCCATACTATTTTACATGAAAAAGCTTAAAAAAGCAAGGATTTACGACAAAATTGGTATGACAATTAAACCATATCTTCAAATATTTTTTTTCGATTTCACGCTTCCGTCTCTTGATGCCCCCCAAACCGGAGATAGGTTATTCTGCCCGCCCGATGTCGTGCCGGTAGAAGATCCCGTCAAAATGAATCTGATCAGCCGCGCGGTAGGCCCTTTCGAGCGCTTCGCCGAGCGTGCCCGCGACGGCGGTGACGCCGAGCACGCGCCCGCCGGAGGTCACAAGCCTGCCGTCCTCGTGCTTCGTGCCCGCGTGGAAGATCGTTACGCCTTCCATCGCTCCGGCTTGCTCAAGCCCGGTGATCTCAATCCCCGTGCGGTACTTGCCCGGGTAACCGCCCGATGCGGCCACCACGCAGGCCGCCGCTCCGTCGTCCCATTCAATCCGGATCTGATCAAGCCGCCCGTCAATCACGGCCTCTAAAATTTCAAGCAGATCGGTTTTAAGCCGTGGCAGCACGACCTGCGTCTCGGGGTCGCCGAAGCGTGAATTGTATTCGATCACCTTCGGGCCGTCCTTCGTGAGCATCAGCCCGAAATAGAGACATCCGCTGAAAGCCCGGCCCTCGGCGTTCATCGCTGTGACAGTCGGCATAAAGATCGTCTTCATGCACTCCGCGGCGATCTGCGGGGTGTAAAAAGGATTCGGGCTGATCGTTCCAATGCCGCCGGTATTCGGCCCCCGGTCACCGTCGAGCGCGCGCTTGTGGTCTTTTGAGGAAACCATCGGCATCAGTGTTTTGCCGTCGGTGAAAGCCAGCACCGAGACCTCGGGCCCTTCAAGGAATTCCTCGACGACGACCCGGTTGCCCGAAGCGCCGAAGATTTTATCCTCCATGATCGAGTGCAGCGCTTCCTGTGCCTGCTCCTCATCCTGTGCGATGACGACCCCCTTGCCGAGCGCAAGGCCGTCGGCCTTGATAACAGCCGGGTAATTCCCGCGGCTGCCGATATAGTCGATCGCCGCGCCCGGGTCGTCAAAAACCTCGTAGCCCGCCGTGGGGATATGGTATTTTTTCATGAGATCCTTGGCAAAGACCTTGCTGCCCTCAATCTCGGCTGCGCGCTTTACGGGGCCGAACGCGCGTATGCCCGCCTGCGCGAGCGCATCGACCATGCCGAGCATCAGCGGGTCGTCGGGCGTCACGACGACGAGGCCAATCTGCTCGCGCACGGCAAAATCAACGACACCCTTCACGTCGGATGCCTTTATATTCACGCACTCTGCGTCCTGCGCGATGCCGCCGTTGCCCGGCGCGCAGAAAAGCTCCGTTACGCGCGGGCTTTCCCTGAGCTTTTTAACGACGGCGTGTTCCCTGCCGCCGCCGCCGATTACCAATACTTTCATAGGCACCTCCCAATCAATGGTGGAAAAGCCTGATCCCTGTGAACGCCATCGCTATGCCGTATTGATCGCATACGCCGATGACGTTGTCGTCTCTGATGGAGCCGCCCGGCTGCGCGATAAACGCAACGCCGCTGCGGTGCGCGCGCTCGATGTTGTCTCCAAACGGGAAAAACGCGTCGGAGCCGAGCGAAACGCCACCCAGCGTATCAAGCCATGCCCTTTTTTCTTCTCGCGTGAGCTCGTCCGGCTTTGTATCAAAGAAGCCCTGCCACACGCCGTCGGCGAGCACTTCCATGGAATCGTCGG
>JARLHS010000055.1 GCA_031292115.1 Clostridia bacterium
ATAAACCTGCGGTGCAGCATATCAAACAATTAAGAAAATTCTGCATTCTTTTATTTTATAGCCATTGTTGGCCCTTGTCAAGCAAAAGTGACAATAACGCAGGGGTTTCGTGTAAAATATTATAAAAAATTCATCCTTGGGGCAGGGCCGGATATCATGCAAAAACGGCGCGCCGCGGGCAACGGGCACATGAGGCGTTTCACCGCGGCTTTTCCTGCAGACCGCGCGGATTCACACAATGATAACACTCTTCTTTCATACATATACAAAGTAAATTATCACTTTGTCTCAGACTGTCGAAAAACCTGTTTTTTTAACTGAGTTGCGCGGGAGACTCTCGCGCGGATTCCAATCTGATTTTCAAAAAGTCAATTATCGCAATTTGGGATGCGATAATATCACAAAGATTATTGACAGTTTTCGCATCCGGTAGTATAATTTCTTAAAGCGTTGATAGGGAAACAGCGGGCCTACGCATCACGCAGAGAGGAACGCCCCGGGCTGAAAGCGTTCTTTTTGCGAGCCTGTGAGACCACCCTTGAGCGCGCGCCGCAAAGATTTCATCCAAGGCGCGACGGCCGGCCCCGTTAAAGGCCGCAAAGCGGCGCGGCTTTCTGCTGCGCAACCAGGGTGGAACAGTGGGGACGATTCCTCACCCCTTTTAAACGGGGTGGGGTTTTTTGTTTTCCGGCGGGGGATTATATGGTTGAGAATTCCCTGCCGCCGCAATAATAGATGAGGGAATCAGTTTGAAAGATCAATCTTTCAAACGGAAGTTTTGTCCTTTCGCTCCGTATGGCGCGGCGCGAAGCTTCCTCCGGCCAAAGGCCGCGGGGAAGGCATGGCCAAAACCTCCAGACTTCTGTGAAAGGGTGGTTATAAAATGATCGGCATTACACTGAAGTGCGGAGTTGTGAAGGAATACGAGGCGGGGGTCACACCGCTCGAAATCGCGGCTTCGCTCGGGGCGGGGCTGCGCAAGGCAGCCTGCGCGGCAAAGGTCGACGGCGCGCTGTGCGATCTGCGTGAGCCGCTTGAGCGCGACTGCTCGCTTGAGATCATGACGTTCGACGACCCCGAGGGCAAAAAGGCCTTCTGGCACACCGCTTCGCATATTCTCGCGCAGGCTGTCAAGAGGCTGTATCCGCAGGTGAAGCTCACGATCGGCCCTGCCATCGACAACGGCTTCTATTATGATTTCGATACGCCGGAGCCGTTCGGCCCGCAGGAGCTTGAGGCGCTCGAGAAGGAAATGGCAAAGATCGTCGGGGAAAAGCTCGAGTTGACGCGCTTTACGCTGCCGGAAGCAGAGGCCTTGAAGCTCATGGAAGAGCGGCAGGAGCCTTATAAGCTGGAGCTCATCCACGAGCACGCCTCAAAAGGGCAGCTGCTCTCGTTTTACCGGCAGGGCGAGTTTGTCGAGCTCTGCGCGGGGCCGCATGTCCCCGACACGGGCTGTGTGAAGGCGTTTAAGCTCACGCAGTGCACGGGTGCTTACTGGCGTGCCGACGCGCGCAACAAAATGCTCCAGCGCGTCTACGGCATCGCCTTCCCCAAGGCGTCGCAGCTTACGGAATATCTCGCCGCCGTCGAGGAGGCAAAGAAGCGCGACCACCGCAGGCTCGGCCGCGAGCTCGACCTTTTTGATATTTACCCCGAAGGCCCGGGCTTCCCGTTCTTTCTGCCGAACGGCATGATTGTGCGCAACGCGCTTGAAGATTTCTGGCGCGAGGAGCACCGCCGCCGCGGCTATCTTGAGATCCGCACGCCGATGATCCTCAACGAGGAGCTCTGGCACCGTTCCGGGCACTGGGATCATTACAAGGACAACATGTATTTTACCAAAATCGACGAAGCCGACTATGCGATCAAGCCGATGAACTGCCCCGGCGGGATGCTGGTTTACAAGAGGAAGCCGCATTCCTACAAGGATCTGCCCGTGCGCATGGCGGAGCTTGGGCTTGTGCATCGCCACGAGCTTTCGGGCACGCTGCACGGCCTGATGCGCGTGCGCTGCTTTACCCAGGACGATGCGCATATCTTTATGACGCCGGAGCAGATTGAGAGCGAGATCGTCGGCGTCATCGACATGATCGATTATTTTTACGGCGTCTTCGGCTTCAAATATCATGTGGAGCTTTCCACAAGGCCCGAAAACTCCATGGGCACAGACGAGCAGTGGAAAATAGCCATCGACGCGCTGCGCAGCGCGCTCGAGCATAAGGGGATGGATTTCAAGATCAACGAGGGCGACGGCGCATTTTACGGCCCGAAGATCGACTTCCATCTCGAGGATTGCATCGGCCGCACCTGGCAGTGCGGCACCATTCAGCTCGACTTCCAGATGCCCGAGCGCTTTGACCTGAGCTATGTGGCCGCCGACGGTGAGAAGCGCAGGCCCGTCATGATCCACCGCGTGGTCTTTGGCAGCATCGAGCGGTTTATCGCGATCCTCACCGAGCACTATGCCGGCGCATTCCCCGCATGGCTCGCGCCCGAGCAGGTGCGTGTGATCCCCATCTCGGAGCGTCACGGCGATTACGCGAGATCCGTTTTGGCAATACTGCTTGAAAAGGGTATGCGGGCAGGGCTTGACGACCGTAACGAAAAGATCGGCTACCGCATCCGCGAGGCGCAGGTGCAGAAAATCCCCTACATGCTTGTGGTGGGCGACAAGGAAGTCGAGGCGAAAAGCGTCTCGGTGCGCTCGCGCAGTGAGGGCGACACGGGCGCGATGGAAGCCGACGCGTTCGCTGAGAAGCTTCTCGGGGAGATCCGCTCCAAGGCGAAATAAACGCGACGCATGGGCGAAATACAGGCAATCCTTCCCGGGCGGCGGGCAGCGTTATACGCAATGTAATACCATCCGGGATATTCCGCGTATTTTTACGCACATCGGCATTACGTAAACTTTTGCCACCGCGGCGGTTTTTGACACAATGCGTATTGACGAACATGGTTTTTCATGGTAGATTATAGCTGAAAGACGCGTGGAAAGCGAAACCGCAGTTGTTGAAAACTCTGTGGAAAATGTGGAATACTCATTGTATATCCGTGTTTACCGTAAGGATTATGTAAATTTTCCGCGCAAGAATTTCTTGTTCATGGAAGGATATGATAATCATGGCAAACGGTAAGGGCTCAAACAGCAATAAAAGTCTCCGGGGGAATTACCTGCTGCCCATCATTGCGGCCGTGCTCGCCGTCGCGGCGATAGGCGCCGCGATTTGGATGCTTTTTTCACAGATGGGCGGCGGGAGCCTTTTTGGCGCAAATACCGGCACGGCCAGCTCGAAGGTTTCCGGTGTTGCCTCGAGCTCCGAGTCTTCCGCGGTCGTCTCCTCGTCGCAGGCGGTCACTTCCTACAGCAGCACCTCGCTCAACGAAGCCTCGTGGTTTAACAACACGGTGTTTATCGGCGACGCGTGCACCCTGGGCATTACCACCTACAAGATTGCGGACAATGCCACGGTGCTGGCAGGGAACGGCCTTTCCGCCTATTCGGCGCTGAAGTATAAGATCAAGCTTAACGGCCAGAGCCAAACGATTATGACAGCGATCGCGGCGAAGAAGCCGAAGAGAATTTACATCCTGCTCGGCTCGAACGACCTGACCTTCCTCAAATCGGCGGATCAGTTCACAGGGCCCTACGGCGCTCTGCTTGACGCGCTCAAACAGCAACTGCCGGACGCGACGATCTACGTACAATCGATCCTCCCGGTGACGGCCTCCTATGAAATCAAAAAGCCCACGATTACCAACACGCGGATCGATGAATTCAACAGCGCACTCAAGGCGCTGTGCGACCAGAAGAGCGTGAAATACGTCGATGTCGAGGCCATATTCAAGGGCCCCGACGGGATGCTTCCCAAGTCGTTAAGCACCGACGGCCTCAATATCCGCCCGAAGTGCTATTACCAGTGGCTCAATTATCTTTCACAAAACCGGTGAGCGGCTGTATTTGGTTCTTGCTCATTGCTTCGTTTTCTGATATAATATCCTTTCAGGATTAGGCAATTGGAAGGTCAGAGTTTATGAAGGCGCTTTTCTCCAGAATATTTATTCCGGCGCTCGCGGCTGTGCTTGTCTGCACCTCCCTTGGCGGATGCGACACGGCCAGCGCGGTGTCGGCGCAAAGCGGCGTCAGCTCCTCCTCCGCAGCCTCTTCCTCCGCTTCAAAAAAGGCGCATACCACGTCGCTTACCCATATCACCATCCCCTATGCGATGAATCTCAGCATGAATCCCTTTACGGCCAACAGCATGATCAACCTCAATCTGTGGCCGCTGCTTTACGATTGCCTCTCAGAGCCGGACAAATCCTTTTCGCCGCGTCTTGAGCTTGCCTCCGCCATCCATGTTTCCGGCACCTCGGTGAGCATTACGCTGCGCAGCGGCGTCGTTTTTACCGACGGCTCCGCGCTCACTGCGAGCGATGTCGTTTATTCGCTCCAGCTTGCAATGCAGACCCCCTCAAGCTATTTTCATTCGCGCACGACGAATTTTGCGTCGGTTTCGTCAAATGGGAGCCAGGGTGTCGTGATTACCCTCAAGACGTCCGATCCGCTGGTGGCGAATCTGCTGGATATTCCCATCATTAAGGCGGGCAGCGATCAAAACAGCATCCCGACAGGCTCGGGCCGCTACACGATATCCAAGAGCGGCAACAACGAGGTTCTCACGGCCAACGCGAGCTGGTATCTGCACAAAACGCCGAAGGTAAAGACCATCACGCTGCTCGATATGCCCGACAACGATTCAATCGCCAGCTGCCTTTCCATCGGCGAGGTGAATTATATCCTCTCCGATTACGGCACCGACGCGCTTACGGTGGTCAACGACTCCAGCACCTACATTGATCTCAACCAGCTGCTTTTTATGGGCGTCAACTGCTCGAGCAGCCTGCTTTCCGATGCGCGCGTACGCAGGGCGCTTTCGCTGATCGTCGACCGCACCGCGATCGCGACGGAAATTTATTCTTCGCACGCTGCTGCGGCCTGTCTTCCGTTTGACCCGTCCTTCAGCAAGATGGCGAAGACGCCTGCGGCCGATCTTTCACCGCGGCTCGACGACGCGATCGACGCGCTCAAAACCGCGGGCTATACGGCCAAGAATGCTACCGGCGTACTGACCAAAAGCGAAGACGGCAAGCAGACCCCGCTTACATTCAATCTGATTGTCAACAAGGCCGACAGCCAGCGCTGCGCGACGGCTCAGATCATTTCCCAGGAATTCAAAAACGAGGGCATCAGCCTGAAGGTCAGCGCGGTCGATATCAATACCTTCACAGACGATCTCAAGAGCGGTGCCTACGATCTCTATCTCAGCGAGATCAAGCTGCCCGACGATATGGATGTCTCATCGTTCTTCGAAGCGGGGGGCACGGCGGCCTACGGCACGCCGGGCGCCGCGAGTACATTTTATTCGGTATTTGAAAAGTGGCGCGCGGGCATCGAAAAGACTACAAGTCTTTCCGCCGCGTTTGAGGACGAAACGCCGTTCATCCCTCTGATTTACCGGCAGGGAACGGTGTCATATCCAAAAAGCTTTTTCAGTAATATTACAGCGACCAACCATAATATATTTTTTAACATACAGGATTGGCAGTAACAGAAGGAGTGACAAACCATGATAAGCCTTGTCAACCCGAACGGCTCGATCATCATTACACAGGAATATTTCACAAATCTGATCGGCTATGCCGTTTCATCATGCTACGGCGTGGCCGACATGGCTGCGAGCGGCACGGCGCAGGGTCTCGCTTCGATCTTCGGGCGCGAGAAGCTGAGCCGGGGTGTCAAAGTGAAGAGCGACGGCAGCGAGCTTGTCATTGAGCTTCATATCATTGTCACGTACGGCGTCAACATTTCCGCAATTGTGAAGAGCATCATGAGCAAGGTGAGTTATACTGTTGAGGAAGCCACGGGCCTGACAGTGAGCAGCGTGAATGTCTTCGTTGACGGGATGAAAACCGAGTGACGGACAGATCAATTTTAAAGGAAGGCATCATTGATGGAAGCTTTGCACACACTGACAGGGCTCCTGTTCAGAGATATGATGATCTCGGGGGCATATGCCATCGAAGCGCAGAAACAGGGGATCAACGAGCTTAACGTATTCCCTGTGCCGGATGGCGATACAGGCACGAACATGTCGATGACAATGAGCGCGGCACGGCGCGAGCTTGAGAATACCGGGAATGTTACGGTCGGCGTTGCCTGTGAAACGGCGGCCTCAGCACTGCTGCGCGGCGCGCGCGGCAACTCGGGCGTTATCCTCTCGCTTCTGTTTCGCGGTATCGCGCGCAGCCTTAAAAACAAGACGGAAGCCGACGGTGAAGATTGGATCACGGCGCTGCTTTGCGGAGTCGATTCGGCCTACAAGGCCGTCATGAAGCCTGCCGAGGGCACGATCCTGACGGTCGCGCGCGAGTCGGCGCAGGCCTGCGTCATGCTCAAGGGCGACGATCGGGCGGATATTGTGCGCCTGTTTGAAGTCGCAGTCGAAGAGGCAAAGGCCTCTCTCGCGCGCACGCCCGAGCTGCTTCCCGTGCTGAAAAAGGCCGGCGTCGTCGATGCGGGCGGCAAGGGCTATGTCGTTATCCTTGAAGCCATGCTTGCCTCCCTGCGCGGAGATGCTCCGGCAGTCGTGCCCCAGGGCACTGCCGCGGTCGAAGATGCGGGCAACTATGCCGATTCCGACGAGGAAATCAATTTTACATACTGCACGGAGTTTATCATCAACCGCGAGCCGGATTCCAAAAAAGACGCGCTTGCGTTGCGAGCGTATCTGGAGTCGATCGGTGACAGCGTGCTCGTCGCCGACGAGGCCGCGTTCATCAAGGTGCATGTCCACACCAATAACCCCGACAGGGCTATCCGCGACGCTCTCAACTACGGATACCTGACGGATATCAAGATCGACAACATGCGCTCCCAGCACGAAAAGCGCGCGGCGAAGGCAAAAGCCTCAGTCGTGGTCGACAAGCCGTTCGGCTTTGTCGCCGTCGCGGCGGGGAAGGGCATTGCCGATCTTTTTGCCGACCTTGGCGCCGATCAGATCGTCGAGGGCGGGCAGACGATGAATCCCAGCACGGAGGATATCCTCAGCGCCGTTGAAGCGACCACGGCCGAGACGGTATTTGTGCTGCCCAACAATAAAAATATCATTCTTGCAGCCGAGCAGGCCGTTTCGCTTTCAGACCGAACGGTGCGCGTGCTGCATACCAAGACCATACCGCAGGGCATCACCGCGATGCTGAGCTTTGACCCGGAAGCCGATGTGGATACAAACCTCCTTCACATGGAGGAAGCGGCCGACAGGGTTCACACGGGTCTTGTCACGTTCGCGGCGCGCGATTCCGATTTCGACGGCCACAAGATCAAGAAGGACGAGATTCTCGCGCTTTCCAACGGAAAGCTCGCCTTCACCGACGTCGACCCCGTGCACGCGGCGGTCAAGCTTACGCGCACTCTCGCCGATAAAACCGCCTCTTATGTCACGATCATCTTCGGTGACCGCGTCACGGCGGAAGCGGCCGACGCGGCACGCGACCAGATCGCGCAGAAACTCGGCTCTTCGGTTGAAGTGAATGTGATCAACGGCGGGCAGCCGATCTATCACTTCATCATCGCGGTCGAATAAAAATGTCCGGCCTCGATCGGGAAATTAAATATTTAAAGGGCGTGGGTGAAAAGCGCTCCGCACTTTTTAAAAAGCTTGGAATTGTCACCGTTGACGATCTCATCCATTATTTTCCTCGTTCCTATGAGGATTTTTCCAATCCCACGCCGATCGCGCAGGCGGTGCAGGGGCAGGTCTGCTGTATCCGCGCGACGGTGACGTCGCCCGTGCGCGAAACGATGATCCGCGGCGGCATGAAGCTTTACAAGCTGCGCGTTTCGGATGAATCCGGCACGATCGGCATCACCTATTTCAACAACCGGTACATAGGCAGCATGCTCACCGAAGGTGAACAGTACCTTTTTTACGGCAAGATCGGCGGCAATCTTTTCAGCGATATGGTGTCCCCCGAATTCTCGAAGCTTCAGCAGGCCGGCCTGCTGCCCGTCTATCCGCTCACCGAAGGGCTCACCAACCGCACGCTGCGCGACACGGCCGCGCAGGCGCTGCGGCTTTTTCCGGATGATCTTTCCGATCCGCTGCCCGCTGGGCTGCGGCTTGAATACGGCCTGTGCCACAGGCGCTTCGCGCTTGAGACCATTCATTTTCCCCCCACGCCCAAGGAGCTCGAAACGGCCCGCCGGCGGCTCGCGTTCGAGGAGCTGTTCTGCCTCCAGCTCGGGCTGCTGACGTTGCGCAGCCGCAATAAAAGGGAAACGGCGGCCGTCTGCGCGCAGCCGCGTGATTTTGAGGGGTTTTATGCCAAGCTTCCGTTTGAGCCGACGGGGGCGCAGCGGCGCGCCGTCGCGGAGGCGGCGGCAGACATGGCCCGTCCGGTGCCCATGAACCGGCTGCTTCAGGGCGACGTCGGCTCCGGAAAGACCGCCGTGGCGGCGGCACTTTGCTGGCTGGCCGTAAAAAACGGCTTTCAGGCCGCGGTGATGGCGCCCACCGAGATCCTCGCACAGCAGCACTACGGCACGCTTTCAGCGCTGCTCACACAATGCGGGCTCAAGACAGGGCTGCTCACGGGCGGCATGGGCGCAAAGGAAAAGCGCGCCGTGCGCGAAGAGATCGCGCAGGGCCGGCTCGACGTGGTAACCGGCACGCACGCACTTTTGCAGGAGGGTGTCGATTTTAAAAGCCTCGGGCTTGTTGTTACCGATGAGCAGCACCGTTTCGGCGTCGCGCAGCGCGCCCTGCTCACCGAAAAGGGCGCGAATCCGCATGTGCTTGTCATGTCGGCGACGCCGATCCCGCGCACGCTCGCACTGCTCATCTACGGCGACCTCGACGTGTCGCAGCTCGACGAGCTGCCCGCGGGCCGAAGAAAAGTGGAAACCTACGCGGTCGATTCCACAAAACGCGACCGCATTTATCGGTTTATCAAAAAGCTCATCGACGGCGGGCTCCAGTGCTTTATTGTCTGCCCGATGATCGATCAGGACGAAAGCGACCTTGCCGCGGCGGAAAGCTATGCGCGTAAGCTCCGGGAAGGCCAGCTTGCGGGCTACCGAATCGGGCTGCTGCACGGTCGGCTCAGGGCGGCGGAAAAGGAAAAGGTGATGCGCGAATTCGCGGCGGGCGGCTGCGACGTGCTTGTTTCCACCACCGTGATCGAGGTGGGCGTCGATGTGCCGAACGCCGTGGTGATGGTGGTGGAAAACGCCGAGCGCTTCGGGCTCTCGCAGCTTCACCAGCTTCGCGGCAGGGTGGGGCGCGGCAGCGAAAAATCCTACTGCATCCTCGTTTCGGATGCGCAGAATAAAGAAGCGCTCGGTCGGCTCAGGATCATGTGCGACACCGCCGACGGCTTCAAAATCGCAGAGAAGGATCTCGAGCTTCGCGGCCCGGGCGATTTCTTCGGCCACAGGCAGCACGGCCTGCCGGAGCTGCGCGTGGCCGACCTGTTTTCGGATATGCAGCTTTTGAGAGAGGCGCAGCAGGCGGCTCGCGCACTTCTTGAAAAAGACCCGGGGCTCTCCGGCAAGGAAAATCTCGGCCTCCGTCTGCTTGTGAACCGCCTTTTCAGTGAGAACGAGGATGTGATTTTCAATTGAAAAACTCTGAGCTGCTAAAGCAAAATATGGAGAAGCTGCATGGTAAGCCGTTACTTTCCGGCCTGAGCGGGATCTTCAAGTGGAGTGTGCTCAAGGCCAACCTGCTCATCTTTGTGTTTGTTTCCGTGCTGGTCTCGCTGATCGGCGAAAAGCTGCCCCGCAGGCTCTATTCTTACAAGAGGAGCCTGTTTCGCGTGCGCGGCTGGGAGGATGGCGGGCGGATCTACGAGAAGCTGTTCAACGTAAAAAAGTGGAAAGGCCGACTGCCGGAGCTCAGCGATGTTCTGCATTCGCGCTTCTCAAAAAAGCATCTGCGCGCGCTCACGCACGATTACCTCGTGGAATTCCTCGTGGAATCCTGCAAGGCGGAGTTTACGCACTGGATGATCATTCTTGTTTCATTCCTGTTTGTGCTTTGGGCGGATATTGCGATTATGTTCCGCGTTGTGCTGCTGGCAAATCTGCTCAACCTGCCATACATCATCATTCAGCGCTACAATCGGCCGCGTATCATCCGGCTTCTTAAAAAGAGCGAAGAGGAAGGTTACGGCTCGATGCCTTTCAGCAACCAGCCGACGCTTACATAATCCGGAAACTGCGCATGGAGGAATCTTCTTGAAAAGGCTCAAGGTCATCGCCTGCGACGTGCTAAACCGCGAAATCTCCTATCTTGCCAGCCTGTCCGACTGCTTTGTGGACGTTACCTTTCTCGATCAGGGCCTTCACTGCACCCCGGATCTGCTGCGGCAGCAGCTGCAGGAGCAGGTCGCGCTCGCGCAGCGCGGCTTCAGTTACGGTTCGTTTGAGACCGCCGTCGATTACGATTTCATCATTTTGGGCTACGGCCTGTGCAGCAACGGCGTCGTAGGCGTCGTCAGCGAAAAGGTGCCGCTCGTCGTCCCGCGCGGCCACGACTGCATCACGCTGCTGCTCGGCTCGAAGGAGCGCTACCGGGAATATTTCGACAGCCATCCGGGCACTTACTGGTACTCCAAAGGCTGGATCGAACGCTCCATCCAGCCGGGGGAGGAGCGCTGCCGTATCCAGTACGACGCATATGTGCGCAAATACGGCGAGGACAACGCCGACTACCTGATGGAGACGGAACAGGGCTGGATGAATGAATACAAAAACGCCACCTTCCTCAGCTGGGATTCCCTCGGGAATTTGCAGCGCGACCGCGATTACACAAAGGCCTGCGCCGAATATCTCGGCTGGGAGTACGACGAGCTCAACGGCAGCCCGACGCTGCTCGAAGATATCCTCAACGGCCGATTCGATGAAAGGCAGGTCGCCATCGTTCCGCCCGGCAGGAAGATTACCGCAAGCTACGACGACGGTATCGTCGCGTTCGAGTGAATATACGCGCGCTCTTCCCACGGAAAAGAATAAATCCCGGGCAGTCATGTACTGCCCGGGATTTATGGTTTCGCTTCTCAGGTTAAAGGGATTCGACGATGCGCTTGGTGTCGAGCGCGATCATCAGCTCCTCGTTGGTGGGGATGATGAAGGTGCGCACACGCGCGCCGGGCGCGGTGATCTCAAGCTCGGTGTCGCGGATATGTGAGCGGTTGACTTTGTCGTCGATCTTGATGCCCAGATAATCCATATCTTCGCAGACCTGACGACGTGTCCTATCGGAATTCTCGCCGATGCCGGCCGTGAAGACGAGCGCGTCGATGCCGTTCATCGCCGCGACATAAGCTCCGACATAAGACTTGATCTGATAGTTCATGACGCCGAGCGCAAGGTGTGCCATTTTGGCGTCGTCCTTGGCAATCGCAGCCTCAAGGTCGCGGCTGTCGCTTGAAATACCGGAAATGCCGAGCAGGCCCGAACGCTTGTTGAGCATATCTTCCATTTCCGAAGGCGAAAGATTCTCCTTATCCATCAGGAATGTGACGACGGAAGGATCAATCGTGCCGCTGCGCGTGCCCATCATGACGCCGGCAAGCGGAGTGAAGCCCATGCTGGTGTCGATGCAGACGCCGTTTTTAATGGCCGCGAGCGATGAGCCGTTGCCGATATGGCAGGTGACGATCTTGAGGTCTTTGATGTCTTTGTTCATAATTTCGGCGCACCGGTTGCCCACATAACGATGTGAGGTTCCGTGCGCGCCGTATCGGCGGACCTTATATTTTTCATAATACTTGTATTCCACACCGAAAAGATAGGCCTTGGGCGGCATGGTCTGATGGAACGCCGTTTCAAATACGAGCACGTTGGGCACCTTTGAGTCAAACATCTCGAGACAGGCATCGATACATACCATCGCGGGGGGATTGTGGAGAGGTGCAAAGTTGATGACCTCGCCGAAATCCTTTAACACCTGATCGTCCACGAGCACGGATTTTGAAAATTTCTCCCCGCCGTTTACGATACGGTGACCAATCGCATTGATCTCACTGATGTCGCTGATAACGGAATATTCGCCCTTGAGCAGCGTGTCGAGCATCTGATGGAAAGCTACGTTGTGGTTGGGCATCGGGATCTGTGCATCATAGACACGTCCGTCGGAGGTGGTGTGCTTGAAACGACCGCTTGTGCCGATGCGTTCACAGATGCCGATTGCGAGCCTGCTGTTGTCCTTCATATCGATCAACTGATATTTCAGTGACGAACTGCCCGCGTTGATGACAAGAATCTTCATTCATATCCCCCTGTATCTGGTTTTGCAGATTTTGATTGAAAAATAAAAACAATGTGTATATTATATTATGATATACGTTTTTTTTCAAGTTTGTTTGACAAGTTTTTTGCGAAATGCGAGATTTGCCAGCGAAAGGGGCGCAATTTTGAGAGTCGCGGGCGTTATCGCGGAGTATAATCCGTTTCACAGCGGGCACGCGCTGCATCTGACAAGCACGCGCGCCGCGGGGTGTACGCATATCGCCGTCGTGATGAGCGGCAATTACACGCAGCGCGGCGAGCCTGCCGTGATCGGCAAGGCCTCGCGCTGTGCCGCCGCGATGTCCGCGGGGGCCGACCTTGTGCTTGAGCTGCCGCTTGCGTGGGCGACAAGCTCCGCCGAGGGCTTCGCGCGCGGGGGCGTTTCGCTTCTTGCGGCGCTCGGCTGCGTTTCGGTGCTGAGCTTCGGCAGCGAAAGCGGCAGCGTCGACGAGATCCGGGCCTGGGCGAAAAGGCTCGATGCGCTTGAAGGCGGCGAAGTGCTGAAAAGGCACCTGAAAGACGGCGTCAGTTTCCCGACGGCGCGTCAGGCGGCCGCCGAAGAGCTTTTTGAAGGCACTCTGCCGCCCCGGGGCCCGAACGATCTGCTTGCCGCGGAATATCTCAGGGCGGCTGCCGCGCTGGGCGTGGAGTTTGAGCCGCTGGCCATCCCGCGCGCCGGCGCGGCACACGATTCGCAGGGCGCGCCGCGCATGCAGGGGGAAATCGCCTCCGCCTCCGCGATGAGGCGGCTGATCTGCGCCGGCGAATGGGAGCGTGCGATGAGCGGCACAACCCCCGAAGCCGCCGCGCTTTACCAGGCCGAGCGCGGAGCCGGGCGCACGCCGTTTGATTACGGGCTTTTCGGCAGCATTGCGCTCGCCCGTCTCAGAAGCCTTGAAAAATCCGATTTCGCGGCACTCGGCGATGTCTGCGAGGGGCTTGAAAACCGCGTTTACGCCGCCGTGCGCGAAGCGGTGAGCCTGCCGGAGCTCTATGAGCATATCAAGACCAAGCGCTATACGATGTCGCGCGTCAGGCGCATCGTGCTCGCGGCCTGCCTCGGCGTCCCCGCGCGGGAACGCACCTGTATGCCGCCTTATCTGCGCGTGCTGG
>JARLHS010000056.1 GCA_031292115.1 Clostridia bacterium
CCGAGCGCGACGGTGCGTGTCATATCGGAGCGGTAGCCTTCAAAGGATGCGCCGAAATCCATGGTGATGAAATCGCCGCTTTTGAGCCTACGTGAGCCGGGCACGCCGTGCGGCTTGGAGGTGCTTTCTCCCGAGATGGCGATGGTGTCGAACGCGGGGAACGACGAGCCGTGTTTTTTCATGAAGTATTCGAGCTCAGCCGCGATATCGCGTTCGCTGACGCCCGGGCGTATCTCGCCGAGAATATAGTTGAAGGCGGCGTCGGTAATCTGCTGTGCGCGCTTGATGAATTCAATCTCCACAGGCGATTTTACCATGCGCATGCGCGTGATGGCCGCGTTGAATTCCGGCGAGAGATTGAATTCAAGTTTCGGCAGCTCATGCCTGAGCTGCGCGAGACGGGCAAGCGTGAGCTCCTCGGTCTCCACAAAGGCCGTCTCAAGCCCGAGCTTCTCCGCAAGCGCGGAAAGCTGGGCGGCGCTTGACGTGAGCAGCACGACTTCGCAGCCGCGTGCCTCGGCACGTGCGGCTTCAACATAGCGGAAATCGGCAAACAGCACGGCCGAGCGCTTTGCCACGACGAGGATGCCGTCGTCGGCGCGGAAGCCCGTGAGATACTGGCGGTTGTTTTCGGAGAGTATGATCCCGCAGCCGTTCTCCTCAAGGAGGTTCTGGAGTGTTTCAATCGGTTTCATTTTAAGTCATTTCCTTTCAGACAATAGACATGCATACGTTGGTGCCCGCATTGGGTAGCAGGGTGCCCGCGCTCAGATAAGCCCCTTGATCCCGTGCAGCGCGAGCAGGTAGCTCTGCTTGCCGAAACCCGCGATCTGGCCGACGCAGACAGGCGCAAGAACGGAATGGTGGCGGAATTCCTCGCGTGCATAGATGTTTGTAAGGTGTACCTCGATGCACGGGATGCGAATGGATGCGATGGCGTCGCGTATCGCGACGCTGTAATGCGTATAGGCGCCGGCGTTGATGATCACGCCGTCAAATTTTCCGCGCGCAGCGTGCAGCCAGTCGATGATCTCGCCCTCGGAATTCGACTGCCGCGCCTCGCATTCCATGTTGAGGTCATGCGCCCAGATAATGATCTCTTCATTGATGCCTGCGAGTGCGTCCCGCCCGTAGATGCCTGTTTCACGCTCACCGAGAAGGTTGAGGTTTGGCCCGTGAATGACCAGCACCTTTTTTTTCAGCATTCTTTCTCCAACCTTTCTACTGCCTTCTGATATATTGCCTTCATGGCCGCCGCGTCCTCGGCCTGTGTCCCGGCCGATTCGCAGATAAAAACAGGGTGGCAGCCGTATCGCACCGTCATCTCTGCCACCGGCCCGAAGTCGGGCCCGAAGGTCGTATCCTCAAACGTGAGGTGGCGTTTTTCGCCGCCCGCGGTGTATTCGATCTTTGAAAAATGCGAGTGGAAGCTTTTGAGCCTTTCCTCGCCCAGGCGGCCTTTCACGGCCTCGAAAACGGCCTCAACGGCTTGGGGAGCGCTCAGCCCGCCGCCGGTGCGCGCATTCAGGTGGCCGAAATCGATGCACGGCAGCAGCCGCTCGTCGATGCTGCAGAGCTCAAGCACTTCTTCGAGCGTGCCGAGCTGGTTTATCCGCCCCATCGTTTCGGGGCACAGACGGATCGCGCCGAGCCCCTCGGCGTCAAGCGCTGCGAGCGCGAGCCCGAGCGTCTGCCCAGCAAGCGCCAGCGCCGCTTCACGCGTCTGCCCGCCGCACGAGCCCGAATGCACGACGATGCGCTGCGCACCCATCCATTTTGCCGCACGCGCGCTTTGAAGGATGTAGCCGATGCTGTTGAGCCGCTTTACTTCATCGGTGCCCGAGAGCGAAATATAATACGGAGCGTGCACCGAAAGGGCGACGCCGGCCTCGCCGGCCGCGGCGCCGAGCAGCTCCGCCTTTTCCTGTTTGATCGTGATGCCCCTGCCGCCCTGATATTCATAGGCGTCAAGCCCCATCTTCACAAGGTATCCGGGCGCCTGCACCGAGGATTTATAGCCCTGCGCGGTAAAGCTGTCGGAGTTTCCCGCCGTGCCGAAACGGGCGCTCATCGGCTCGCCTCCCGGCTGCGGTTTCTCCGGTAGCCTTCAATGACCGGCCTCTCGAGATGCCGGCGGAATCGTATCGAAAGCGATTCGTCGCGGTCGATCGGCATGACGAGCCACGCCTCAATGCCGGCAAGATGCGCGCCGACGATGTCGGTGTAAATCTGGTCGCCCACCGCGGCGATCTGATCCTTCGGCAGCTCCATGCGGGAAACTGCCTTCAGGAACGAAAACGGAAACGGCTTCATGCCCGTGGGGATAAACGGCACGCCGAGCGCCTGCGAAAAGAGCTTCACGCGGGCCGACCAGTTGTTCGAGATGATATAGAGGCGGACATCCGCCTCTTTGAGCACAGAGATCCAGCGGATCAGCAGGGCATCGGGCAGCGCGATGTTGCGCGGTGCCATGGTGTTGTCGATATCGAGGATCAGGCCCTTTATATTCAGCGATGCAAGCATCTTGGGTGTGATTTCGCTGATAGAATCGAAAATCCTGTCCGGAGCAAAACGCAACGACGGCATCCCCCTGTCGCAATATTACGGCATGCCGCCGCAATAGATATTTGATAGCCCCGCGCCGTTTTGCCTGCGCAAAACCGCGCCGGAGCCGGGATTGCTGTTAAAGAACGCGTGACGGAAACCGGGCATACCCGGCAGCCGGCACATTCATGAGCCCGGCGTCACTCAATCGGCGCTCAGGTGCGCGAGATCGAAGGGTGTCTGCTGATAGACGAAATAGTTGAGCCAGTTGGCAAAAAGCAGGTCTGCATGGCTGCGCCACTGCATGAAGGGGGTCTTTGAAGGGTCGTCGCACGGAAAATAGTTCTGCGGCAGCGCGGGTTTCAGGCCCTTTTTCACATCCCGGAGGTATTCCCCGGCGAGCGTGCCGCGATCGTATTCGGCATGGCCTGTCACGAAGAACTGCCGCCCGCTGCGGCTTGCCGCGATGTAAACGCCCGCTGTTTCGGAGTCGGCGAGCAGCTCGAGGACGCCGACGCCCGCGATGTCGTCGGCCCTCACGGTGGTGTAGCGGGAATGGGGGGCGTAAAACAGATCGTCGAAGCCGCGCAGCAGCGGGTGGGAGGGCAGCAGCGGCCGATGGCTGAAAATCCCCGTGAGTTTCTGCGGCAGCGGGTATTTCTGCACGCCATAGTGGTAATAAAGCCCCGCCTGCGCGCCCCAGCAGATGTGCAGGGTGGAGTAGACATGGGTTTTTGACCATTCCATGATCTCACAGAGCTCATTCCAGTAGTTGACCTCTTCAAACTCAAGATGTTCCACAGGCGCACCCGTGATGATCATGCCGTCATACCGGTTGCCCCGAATCTCGCTGAAAACCCGGTAAAACTCAAGCAGATGCTCCGCAGGCGTGTTTCTGGACGTATGCGTGGCTGTCTGCAGCAGATCGACCTCCACCTGCAGCGGTGTGTTGCTCAGCAGGCGAAGAAGCTGCGTCTCGGTTTGAATCTTGGTGGGCATGAGGTTGAGAATGATGATTTTGAGCGGGCGGATATCCTGATGCGCGGCACGCTGCTCGGCCATCACGAAGATGTTTTCCGATTCCAGCGTTCTGATGGCGGGGAGTCCGTCGGTAACCTTGATGGGCATTGAATCGCACCCCTTTGTACAGGCCGATAGGTAGTGATCGGCGGCAGTGCCCTGCTTTGTTTCATTTCATCGTAATTGAGTCCGGCACGATACGACCCGGCTTGCGGAAGATCTCTCACAAGTGCGCAGGAGCCGTGCTTTTCACGGCTGCGCATTTGCTGGGCATTCGTCTGATACTATTCTCCCATTGCAATACGGAAAAAACCGTATTGCAATGCATGCCGGCCGGGGGACAGGAGGGGCTTTTAAGCGCCACAGGCGCTTAAAAGCCCCTCAAACCTGGGTTTCCCCTCCCCGTATCATGGGGGTTGGAGGGCGGCCGTTGCATAAATATAAAAGATCCGCCGGATATATGCGCGGAATCAATCCGTGTTTCCTAAGTCTATTATATCAAATTCGGCGCGATTTTGCGATGCTTTCGCCGATATTTTCTGATTTCTCCTGCGGCGGCTTCACAACCGAAGGCCCGGAGGTGCAAAAAGCGGTGAGCGGCCGGTTGCGCCCGCGGCGCGCGTTAATCAAACAGCGCCTCAAGGTCGAGCACGGTGTCGGCGGCCTCGGCGCAGAAATCCTTGCTGTGCGAAACGAAGATCACACTGCCCGCGAAGGATTTGATTGCTTTCTCAAGCTGGGCGACGGCGTTGACGTCGAGGTGGTTGGTCGGCTCGTCGAGCACCAGCAGGCTGCACGGCCTGAGCGTGAGCGCGCAGAGCTTGACCTTTGCCTGCTCGCCGCCGCTGAGCGACGCGACGCCCTGCATGACCTGACGTGCCGTGAGCCCGCAGCGTGAAAGGCAGGTGCGCAGCTCCTTATCCGTCATACGCGGGAAGCGGTCCTTTAAAATCTGCAGCGGCGTGAGGCTTCCGTCGGGCCAGACGTGCTCCTGCTCGAAGAAGCCGACGACGGTGTCTTCGGCAAGCTTGCTGTTGCCCGAAAGCGGCGGAATGCGCCCGCAGACGGTCTTTAAAAAGGTCGTTTTGCCGATGCCGTTAAAGCCCGTGACGGCAAGCTTCGAGCCCGTGGCGAGCATCAGGTTGATCTCGGGCAGCAGCTGCTCGTCGTAGCCGATCGCGAGGTCGTTGACCCAGAGGGCCGTCTTGCCCTTCGCCGGCCTGAAAGGGAATTCAAACGTGGGCTTCGGC
>JARLHS010000057.1 GCA_031292115.1 Clostridia bacterium
CCGAGCGCCTTCGCCGTGGCGTCGATGCGGGTTATGCCGGCAAGCCAGCCCGTATTGTAAAAGAAGACGTTGCAGGAATCCTTGAGGCCGCCGATCACATTTTCAGTGCCGTGCGGAGCGTCGCAATGGAAGGTCATACCGAATTTCACAAGATACCCGGGGCAGAAAAACGTGGTGGAAGACGTGATCGCGCCGCACATCAGCGCCGAGACCGCGACCACGGGCTTGAAGGTCGAGCCCGGCCGGTAGACGCCCGTGATACAGCGGTTGACAAGCGGGTTGCCTGCCTGTTTGAGCAGCGCGGAATAATCCTTGTAATAGCTGTTGAGGTCATAGGAAGGGTAGGTCGCCATTGCGAGCACTTCGCCCGTCTGGACATTGAGCACAACGGCGGCGCCCGACATCGCCTCCGCGCCCTTTTCCTTGTTGCCCTTCGCCGACTGTGCGATCTGCTTGATCGTCGCAGGCAGCGCGGCCTGCAGCTGCTCCTGAAGCCTTGAGTCAAGCGTGAGCACGACGGTATCCCCCGGCTTGGCCGCTTTGGTGGTCGTCTCGCTTGTGACCTTGCCGTTTTTGTTGAGCTCAATGGTGCGCTCGCCGTCGGTGCCGCGCAGGTAGGACTCCATTGCCTGCTCGATGCCGCCGCGGCCGATCAGATCGTTCATCGCGTAGTGCTTCTTGGCGAGCGCGGCGTATTCCTCGGCAAAAATCGAGCTGATGGTGCCGATCACATGCGGGGCCAGCGTGCCGTTGGTATAGACGCGGATCGGCTTCTGACCGATTCCAACGCCCGGCAGCTCAAGGCTGCGCTCGGAGATCTTGGTAACGGTGGTCATGCTGACGTCGGAGGCACACTCGAAGGGATTGCTTGTCGAAAAATCGCGCGCCTCCATTTCGTAGCGGATGCCGACGATGGTGCGGATATCCGCCGGGCTCAGCGAGGTATCGACGTCATAGCGCTCCACGAGCTTGTTCATTACGGCGTTCGCGCTGATGTCGTTGTCGATCCCCGTGATCTTGAAGAGGCGTTTGATATTTGTTGTGTCAGCCGTATTGAATTCATAAGGCGCGGTTTGCGAAATGGGCAGCGTATCGTTCCACAACTCGCCGTCGGCCTTGAGAATCTTCGTCACCTGAAGGATAATACCGTTCTCGGTGGATCTTGAAAGAAAGGCTTTGCTGAACGTCACCGTAAAACCGACGCGGTTTGTCGCGATGGTGCGGCCGTAACGGTCGACGATCTCACCGCGGGGCGCTGCAATGGTTTCCGTGCTTTCCGTGGTCTTGTCCGCTTTTTCGCGGTAGCTTTCGCCGTTGACAAGCTGATAGCCCATCAGCTTCACGACAAAAACCGAGAGAACGATGACGAAGATCAGGATAATGATAACGGTCCTTGAGATGCGGATTTTCAACCTTGCAGCCTCCTTCCGGCTAAAGCGTTACTCGTGTTCGCGCGCCTCTTTCTTTTTAAACCGCCCGCTCAGTGCACGCACGCAATAATAAAAAGGAACAGTAAATACGAGCGTGTAAAGGCTCGTCGGCAAGATCACGTGGAGCAGCGAATAAACGAAGTTATTAATGCCGAAAAGGCTGCGGAAGAAAAACCACGTGAGCACCTCGAGCAGAAATGTAAACGAAAGGGTAAAAATCAGCGCCGATACGATGGTGTTCCTGAAAAGGTATTCCACCAGCAGACCGGCGCAGAGGCCGAAGATAAGTAAAAACAGCGCGTCAAAGCCAAAGACCTTGCCGCCCTGCGTATCCCAGATAAGGCCCGCCAGTACACCGAACATCGCGCCCGCCGTCTCGCCCTCAAACATCGACGTGCAGATCAGAAGCGGGATCAGCAGCAGCGGCGCCGCGTGGTCAATCGGGGGGATCATGTGGGGCGTGAATTCGAACACCGATACAAGCAGGAACCCCGCCGTATAGATTATCCATTTGAAAAACCGGATAAATTTCATCATGAGCCTCCGCTTGAGGACGAGGAGGCCGCGGCCTTGCCCTTGAAACTGGTGATGACAGAGCAGCTGCGTATGCTTGAAATATCCGTCATCGGCTTCACAACCGCATATTTTGACATGTTTATGTCAAGCCCGATGCTCTGTACGGTGGCAATCATCAGCCCCTTCGGGTAGATGCCGCCGATGCCCGAGGTGATGACAATATCCCCGTCCGTGACATTGCTGCCGCGCGGGATGTAAACGAGATTGAGCGCCCCCTTGCTCATCAGCTCGCTGTCGCCCTTCGCCAGACAGGTATCGCCCGTGTGGCTGATGAGAGCGCCGATGCTTGTCGAAGGGTCGAGGATCGTGGTTACGACCGACGACGTCGACATAACCTGTGAGACGACGCCGACAAGCCCGTCGGGCGTGATGACGGGGTCGCCCTTGAGAATGCCGTCGAGAGAGCCCTTGTCCACGGTAAAGGCCGAAAACCATTGCCCCGGGTCATGTGAAATGACCGAGCCGAAAACAAGTTTCAGGTCGCTCTTCTCTTCTTTTATACCCAGGTATTCTTTATACTGTTCGTTCTGCTGCTTGAGCTTGTCATAATCCACAGCTTCCGAATTGAGCTGCTGCATCTGCTTCTTCAAGCTGTCATTTTCCGCCTTGATGACGGAATAGTTTGTAAAGCTCGCGAAAAAATCGGTTGCAGCGTTTGAAACCCGAGAGGAAAGCCGCTCGACGGGCGTCACTATAAAGCTGATCACATCGGCCGGTACCGTGGCAAAACCACCGGATGTCGCAGCCCGCAGCATAAGCCCCAGCACCAACAGAGCGATCACCGCAATGACGCGGAACCGCCAGCTTTTGAAAAAGCCCTGCACGATGATACTCCTTTGCAGAATCGTGAATAACTACCTCTGACGCGAGCTGAAGAGAACGTTCCGAAGCCGGCCGTCGAGATCTTCGAGCATATGGCCGGTTCCCTCCACGACACAATCGAGCGGACGCTCCGCCACATTGACGGGGATGCCCGTTTCCTGTGCAATCAGCCTGTCGAGCCCGCGCAGCAGCGCGCCGCCGCCCGTGAGCATGATGCCGCGGTCGATGATATCGGCGGAAAGCTCGGGGGGTGTGCGCTCGAGCGTGCTGCGTATGGCGTCGATGATCAGCGAAACCGGGTCGGCCAGCGCCTCACGCACCTCCTGTGAGGATATGCGAAGATTGCTCGGCAGACCGTCAAGCAGATTCCTGCCCTTGATTTCGACTTCGGTCTCCTCATCCATGGGGAATGCCGAGCCGATTTCGATCTTGAGCTGCTCCGAGGTGCGCTCACCGATGAGCAGGTTATATTTCTTCTTGACGTAGTTGATGATCGCGTCGTCGAATTCGTCGCCCGCGACACGCACCGAGCGTGAGGTGACGATGCCGCTGAGCGAAATAATGGCGACCTCCGATGTGCCGCCGCCGATGTCGACGACCATCGAGCCTGTGGCGTCCTCCACGGGCAGCCCCGCGCCGATTGCAGAGGCCATGGGCTCCTCAATGAGCTGGGCGTTCTTCGCGCCGGCCTGGTAGGCGGCCTCAATGACCGCGCGCCGCTCGACCTCGGTGACCCCTGACGGGATGCAGATGATAATTCTCGGTTTTGAAAAGCCGCCGCCGGTGGTTTTGCGGATAAATTCCTTCAGCATGCTGGCGGTGATGTCAAAATCGGCGATGACGCCGTCCTTCAGCGGGCGGATGGCGACGATCGAGCCGGGTGTGCGCCCGATCATCTGCTTGGCTTCATTGCCGACAGCCAGTACCGTGTCGTTGCGAACGTCGACGGCGACCACTGAAGGCTCGCGAAGCACGATGCCTTTGCCCTTCATATAAATAAGGGTATTGGCCGTACCCAGATCAATGCCAATGTCGCGTGAAAACATGTGTGGATTGCCCCTTTCAGCGTGATGGACTCAATTTATTATTTACTTATAAAAGATATTATAATCCAGTTTGCAGCCTGACACAACATTTATTTGATTACAATTTATTATTATAACCGCGGAACAGGCCGTTTCAGAGTTTATTTGTACGGTTACAGTCCGCGTGTCCGCCGCAAAAAAATGGTAAAACTGTTTTTAATACGGCTCGGGCGCCCCTGGGCATGAAGCAAACCATGCTTCTGAATGCATCGGGCATGTAAAAGCAGCTTCGTCTCGATGCCCGCTTGGATTCTTCGCTCAAAACGGCCGGATCCCGAAACCGCTCTCAAGCCGCTGCGCCAACCGGGCCACGGGCAGCCCCATGATATTGAAATAATCGCCTTCCAGGCTTTCGACCAGCAGCGCGCCCCGCGCCTGAATGCCATAGGCGCCGGCCTTGTCGAGCGGCTCGCCCGTGGCGACATAGCGCGCGATCAGCGCGTCGTCGAGCGCCCGGAAACGCACGGCCGTGCGCGCGAAAAAGTGCTCGCTGTGCCCGTCGGACACAACGGCGACACCCGTAAAAACCGTGTGCACCCTGCCCGAAAGCAGCCGGAGCATGCGCGCCGCATCGGCTTCGTCCGCCGGCTTGCCCAGGATTTCCACGCCGATGCTTACGATGGTGTCGGCGCCGATTACCACGGCGCCGACATTCAGGGCATGGACGCTTCGGGCCTTGACGAGCGCGAGGCTTGTTACAAGCTCCTGCGGCGGCAGCGGCCCGATGTCTTCCTCCTCGCCCGAGGGGATTACCTCAAATTCGTAGCCCGCCGAACGCAGGATCTCGCTCCTGCGCGGCGAGCCCGAAGCCAGAATCAGCCTCAATCCGCCCACCGCCCCTATCTTAGCTTCCGGCCGACGATGACGGCTGCGATCATGAAGACGACCTCCGCCACGTTGAGCTTCATCTGAAAGCCCAGCGCAAGCTGGATGAACGCAAGGTCGATATAGGCCGGTTTGCCTGCATCGATGCCGATTGTCGCGCTGTGCGAAAGCCACGAGAGCATCCCGATGCCCTGCGTCACCTGCGCGATCGCGCCGCCCACCACAAATCCGGCTACGATGAGAAAAATGAGCAGAAATGTATGTTTGACTTTCATGCGCACAACCACCTTTATGAATCAGAATTTACCTGTCGAGCCGAAACCGCCCTGTGCGCGCTCGGTTTGATCGAGCACCCGCACCGTGACAGGGCGCACCGACGCCACGGGCATCACGAGCAGCTGCGCGATGCGCTCGCAGGGCTCGATGATATAGGGCTCGTCCGAAAGATTGCAGAGCCCGACGATGATCTCGCCGGTATAATCGCTGTCGATGACGCCCACGCCGTTCGAGAGGGCGACACCGTGTTTGATCGCAAGCCCGCTGCGCGCGAAGACCAGCCCCACATAGCCCGAGGGCAGCCCCACCGCGATGCCGGTCGGCAAGCGCGCTGCGCCCCGCGGCGCGAGGGTTACGCTTTGTGCCACGGCAGCGCGCAGATCAAGCCCCGCGGAGCCGCCCGTTGCTTTCTCGGGCAGTGTTGTTCCGACGCCTTCGTGCGGCACCGGCATGATTTTAAGCTCGATTTCCTGCATGGTGATCATCCTTGCTGTTTTTTTGAAGTCATTCATTCCGCGCCGCGGTAGTAAAGCCCGCGCGTAAAGCTTGCGGGAGGGGGCAGACCCTTTTCCCAGGCCTCGGCGGCCTGCTCCGCCTCGGCGCGCGTCTCGGTCGTAAAATACAGCAGCGCGTAACCTGCGCCCGTTTGCTCGGCCTCCGCCCTGCGGTCGCACAGCCAGAGCGGGCGCGTGTTGAGGATCTCGCAGTATTCCCCTTCGCCGCAGAGCACGGGGAATTGCTCGCCCGTCCGGTCGGTGACGGCCGGCTTGCAGTCGGCGCAGCCCGTGCCGTTTTGGATGGGGCAGTTGCGCGTGAGCATCAGCGGCAGCCTTCCGTAGATCAGCATCGCCGCCTGCTCCGGCGCGGTCGAGGCGGTGCGCTGGAGCTGCGGGAGCGTCTGCTCGAAGGAAAGCACGCAGCCCTGCGCGCCGAGCGCCCGGTATTGCTCAAAGGCGTATTCGTTGGTGATGTTGAGCCCGAAATCGCCGAAGATCCGCAGGCCCGCGCGCCGCGCGATCTCAAGCTGGCCGATATTGCCGCAGAGCGCCGCCCCGATACCCGCCGCATGCAGCGCATTGAGCTCATCGCCGAGCTGCCGCTGGGTGCCGAAGACGGCTCTCGGCAGTTCCGCCGCAAGCGGAAAGCCCTCGCCGAGCAGCCTTATTGTCTCGGCAGGGTCGCGTGCGAGCTCGTGCGCGGGCACAAAAACGAACGCCGCCCCGCGTGCCGCTTCGCAGAGCTGGCAGAGCCTGTGGAAACGGAAGATCGTCCGCATTTTCCGCGCCGGCCGCCCGTTTGGGCGCGCAACGGACGCGGCCACAGTCGGCAGGTCAAATGCCGCCGCGCGCACCCGGCCGCGCTGTGTGAGCAGCCCGGCCAGCGCCTCGCGCCGCATGCGGTTGATCTCCGCCGCCGGGATGGATAGGCCGGGCCCAATCTGCGTGCGGATACCGTTTGTGTAAAACGGCGTACCGCCGGTCTTCGCGAGCTTGTCCGCCGCAAACGCTTCATCGACGGCCTTTGTGCAGGCGGGCTCCGGCACCTGCCCGGCGGTCTGCACGGCGTTGCCGTCCGCATCACGGCAGTCGAGCCGCGCGGGCTCGTCCGCTTTGAGCGTAAACGAAAAATCTACCGTGACACGCGGGCGCTCACCCGCATAGAGCGAGCGAAGCCCCTTGAGCACGTGCTGCGCGGCGACGACATCTTCATACTGCCGCGCGCCGAACATCACCTTGCCGCGTCTGCCCTCGAAATAACCCTTTGTAAATCCGCTTCGTGAGAATACGGACTGTAAATCATCCAGCTCCTGCTGTGAGACGGCCTCTCCGGCTGCGGCCTTCAGGCAGGCTGCCGTCGCCGCGGCGACGTATTCGGGGCGCTTCATGCGTCCCTCGATCTTGAGGGAGGTGACGCCAAGCTGTGAAAGCCGGCTGATTTCGGTGATGAGTGAAAGATCCCTGAGCGAGAGGTCGCGCCCCGTGCCGCCCGGGGCGGAGAACGGGAGCCTGCAGGGCTGCGCACAGAGCCCCCGGTTACCGCTGCGCGTTCCGAGCACCGAGCTCATGTAGCACTGGCCGGAAAGCGACATGCAGAGCGCGCCGTGCACAAAAACCTCGAGCTCGCACGGCGCGTCGGCTGCGATAAGGGCAATCTCGTCAAAAGAAAGCTCACGTGCGAGTACCACCCGTTTAAAACCAAGCCGCGCAGCCTCGGCAACACCCTCGGCGTTGTGCACCGAAAGCTGCGTTGAGGCATGAAGCCGCAGATCAGGCGCAGCGCTCCGGATGAGCGCCGCAAGCCCCAGATCCTGCAGAATCAGCGCGTCCGCGCCTGCCGAGCAGGCTTCGGCGGCAAAGGCCAGCGCGTCTTTGAGCTCGTTGCCGAAGACGAGCGTATTGAGTGTCAGATAGGCTTTGACGCCGCGTTCGTGGCAGAAGCGGATTGCGTCGGCAAGTGCGCCGCCGCTGAAATTGGAGGCGGCACGCCGCGCGTTGAAGAGACTGCCGCCAAAATAAACCGCATCCGCGCCCGCCTGCACGGCGGCTTCGAGCGCTTCGTGCGAGCCGGCAGGAGAAAGTACTTCCGGCCTTGTCATCGTTTTTTGTTAAACCCCGTTCTGGTTTTTGTTTATCCCTTAAAAAAATCAACAGAGCGTAATATCCGTGTATCCCATCATCGAAAGAACGAATGGCGGTGCGTGTTTCGCGCAGCAAAACTACCGCGCGGCCATACACTGCCCCGATTGCCGCGCGTCGTGTTTAAATGGCCGCGGTAAGCGCGTTAATGCCGCTCGCGGCCCATTCCCGAGATGCGCTTGCGCAGCTCGTCGTTTTCGGCTCTGACTCTTTTTACCTCTTCGAGATATTCGCGGATCTGCGTGCGCAGATTGTCCGCGGCTTCGCGCGACTTGGCCGCCTCGTCGCAAAGCTCCATTGCGGCGAACACGGCTGCCATTGAAACGGACAGCGACGGGCTCTCCTTGATCAGCTTGTTGATGCGCTGCTCGACCTGCGCGCCGGTCTGCCGGATATACTGCTCGCTGTCGTCGGAGGTTACGACGAAATCGCTGCCGCATATTTTCAGCTTGACATGGCTGTTGCCGCTCATAGGCCTGTCTCCTTTGCTTAAGGTCTTTACGATATTATAATACTTCCGGGGCATGTTTTAAAGCCATTTTCAAAAATTTGCTTGCGGCGTGTCGTTTCCGGCAGCGCGCGCGCCTCTTTTTCACCTATGCCGCGATCCTGCCCGGAGGTCGGCCCCAAGGACGCGGGAAACGATGAAAAATCCCGCGGAGGTCCCGTTCGCGTCTTGCGAGGGCGCAGAAAATTTCGGCGTGCCGCCGGTTAAACGCAACGGGGCTTGTAATAATAATAATCTCCATGTAAAAAGTGACGCTGTCGCTTTTTAACGCCGCTTCCGGCGGCGGGCGAAAACAGGGCATGTTTTGCGGAAACAGTATCAAAAACACCTAAAATACGTAAGCAACACCGGAGATGCAGATGAATGATTTATCACGCGGCCCCGCCGCGTTTCAGGGCGCCGGCAAAAGGCCGCCCTATTTTGAAGGATGGTATTACAAGCTTCTGACGCGTGAGGGCCGGTCGCTTGTCTTTATACCGGGCATCAGCCTGGATTCGGAATACCCCCACAGCTTTATTCAGGTGATCGATTCCGCAGGCGGAGGCAGCCGCTGCATCGAATATCCGCTCGAGGCATTCGATTTTTCACCGCGCAAGCTCGATATTTCCATAGGCCTCAGCCGTTTCACAAAATCCGGCCTCACGCCCGATATGCACCGCGGCCCCGATATCGTGGGAAGCGTCACCTTCCGCGACGCCGTGGAATTTCCGCGCAGCAAATGGATGCCGGGCATCATGGGGCCGTTCGCTTACCTGCCGATGCGCGAGTGCCGGCACGACGTCATCATTGTGCGCTGCGGGCTTGAGGGAACGCTCATGATCGACGGGGAGGCGATCTGTTTCGACGGCGGCAGCGGCTATGTGGAAAAGGACTGGGGCAGCTCCTTCCCGACCGGATACCTGTGGATGCAGGGGTGCGGCTTCCATTCCGGCGCCTCCTTCATGCTCGCGGTGGCGCGCGTGCCAATTGCGGGCGTGTGTTTCACGGGCGTAATCGGCTTTTTATATGACGGCCGGCGGATTTACCGCCTTGCCACCTATACCGGAGCCCGCGTGGCATCGTTTACACACAGCGGCGACACCACCCGGATCGTCGTACGGGCCCCGGGGCTCTGCCTTGAGGCGCGGGCGAGTGCGCAGGATGCCCGGGCACTAAAGGCGCCGCATCAGGGCGCGATGAGCCGCAGCATACGCGAATGCGTCAGCAGCAGGATGGAAATCGAGCTGAAATCGGGCGGCGGGCACACGCTTTTTACAGGCTGTGACAGCACCGCGGGCGTGGAGATCTGCGGCGACTTTATAAAATAAAAGGGTGTGGCACAGCGCCGCCTGCGTTATTCGGCTTTTCCCGTTGAGGTCTGCGCAGCCGTGTCCGCCTGTTCCTTGTTGGTCTGCTCAATTGCCGCGATTGTCAGCAGTGTCGCACCCATCGCGGCCAGAATATTCCCAAGGATATTCTGTTCGTCCACGCTGAGCTGTTTCGAAAGGGCGACCGCGATCGCATTCACCTCGACGGCTATGCGGGAGGAATCCAACTTGTTTTCTTGCATCGGGTCATCCTCTCCGGGGATGCCCTGAGCGGGCATCAGAGTCTGATCATATCGGTGCCGCCGGAAGGGAGTGTACGCCCCGGGCGGTCAACATCAGTATATGCCGCGGGCCGGGCAGTTGATTTTTTGAGGGGAAAACGCGGCAAACAGGCGCCCGTGCATCAAAAATAGCCGGCCTGCGCGGTAAAATTCCGTGCAGGCCGGCCTCGATTCTGATGCCGCTTCGGCAGCGTGAGCTGTGCAGGGGTGGTATCCGGCGGCTATTTGTCGAAACAATATATACGCAAAACTACTTTGTCAGCAGCATGCTCTTTCGCAGGGATCCCTCAGCGGGCGGCAACTGTAAAGTACACAGCAGCAGAGCCAGAGGGGATGTGCGAATTCCGGCCAGAAGCAATCGCGGGTTTCCCAGGTATAGCGGTGGCAGCAGCCATTTATATCGCAGCAGATGCGCTCCTGGTTATTGAACGGCGGTCTGCAATGGCAGCAGATAGGTTCAGAATCTCTGCATTTACACATTGATTATTCAACTCCATAAAAATTTGGTGCCCACTACAGTATATTCAGCAAGTCCATTCCGGTTGCTC
>JARLHS010000058.1 GCA_031292115.1 Clostridia bacterium
CATTGCGACGGTCGAGATGCTCTTCCGCGAGCACTGGCCGACGTCGGCTTCGGTCTACCTGCCGCACGGCGAGGTGCCGGCGATCCTGCGCGGCTTCGATCTTTTCTGCGCGCCCAGCATCTGCGACAGCGAGAGCTTCGGCGTCGCCGCGGTGGAGGCGATGGCCTGCGGCGTGCCCGTCGTGGTGAGCAACGCCGACGGCTTCCGTGAGGTGGTCGTGGACGGCAAGACCGGCTTTATCGTGCCCAAGCGCGATTTCGCCACGCTCGCCAACAAGATGTTCCTCCTTGCGCGCGACCCCGCGCTTCGCCGTGCGATGGGTGACGAAGGGCGGCTCCACGTGCTCGCGAACTACCGCTGGGCAGACAATGTGCTCATGATGGAGGATGCGCTCACCGAAACGGCGCTGAAATGCAAATACAAGAAAATCACCGATGGAGGCCCCGTATGAGAATCATGCTGATTGACCACTATGCCGGCTCCGAGCGCCTTGGCATGGAGTTCCGGCCCTATTACATGGCGCGCGAATGGCTCAAAGCCGGAAACGAGGTCGTGATCGTCGCGGCTTCCTTCACACACCTGCGCAAGATAAACCCGCAGGTGGAAAACGACTTCGACGAGCAGGAAATCGACGGCATCCGCTATGTGTGGGTCAAGACGCCCGAATACCATGGCAACAACGCGGGCCGCGGCGTGAATATCCTAACGTTTGTGCGCAAGTTGGGGCGCTCCGCCGCAAGGCTCGCCGAAAAATACCGCCCCGAGGCGGTGATCTCCTCCTCTACCTGCCCGCTCGACATACGCCCCGCGGCGAAGATCGCGCGGCGCGCGGGGGCCGGCCTTTTCTTTGAAATCCACGATCTCTGGCCGCTTACACCGATGGAGCTTGGCCACCTGTCGAAGTGGAACCCCATGATCATGGCGCTACAGTCGGCGGAGAACTATGCGTACAAACATTCGAAAAAGATCATTTCCATCCTGCCGGACGCCGACAAATATGTCAGGCTGCGCGGCTACGACGACTCGAAGGTCGTCTATGTGCCCAACGGCGTTTTCGCCTGCGATATCGATCTGAAAGAGGCAAACAGCCCGCAGGTGGAAACGCTGCGCCGGCTCCACTCACAAGGCCGTTTCCTCGTGGGCTACACAGGCAATCATTCGGTTTCGAACGCGCTCGAATATTTCATCGACGCCTCCGCGCTGCTGCAGAAGGAGCAGGTGACGATCGTGCTTGTCGGCGGAGGAAATTATAAGGATACGCTTGTCAGGCATGTGCGCGAAAACGGCTGTGAGAACGTCCTTTTTCTCGACCCGGTGCCGAAATCGGAAATGGGCGCGCTGCTCGCGGAGCTCGACGCCGCCTACATGGGGCTTGCAAAGTCGAATCTTTTTAAATACGGCGTGAGCCCGAACAAGCTCTTTGACTATCTGCTCGCGGCAAAGCCGATCATCTACGCCGTCGAGGCCTCGAACGACCCCGTGCGCGACGCAGGCTGCGGGGTGAGCGTGCCGGTGGGCGACTGCGAGGCGATTGCGCGCGCAGTGCGCTCACTGATCGCGGCGGGGCCGCAGGGCCGCGCGGAGCTCGGCCGGCGCGGGCGCGAGTATGTGCTGCAAAACCACGAATACGGCGCGCTCGCGCGGCGCTATGCGCAGGCTCTTGAGCCCGGCGCACAAGCAAAGAAGGGGGAATAGCCTTGGAACGCGTCGACTTCACGCAGTATATGGCAAACGACCTGCTGCGCCCCTACCGTGAGTGGCTCGCGAAGAGAAAGCCCGACCTGTTTTTTAAACGCTTTTTCGATATTCTGCTCTCGATCGTCTGCATGGCGATCCTCGTTCCCTTCTATCTGCTCGCGGCGGCGGCGATCAAGCTCACGTCGCCCGGCCCCGTGTTCTTTTTGCAGGAGCGCGTCGGCCGCGGCGGCAGGCCCTTCAATATCATCAAATTCCGCACGATGGCAGTCGATAAGAAGGAGGTCGTGCGGCTGACGGTGGGCAACGACGACCCGCGCGTGACGAAGGTGGGCGGCTTCCTGCGCGTGACGCACATGGATGAATTCCCGCAGTTCTTCAATGTCTTCAAAGGCGATATGTCGCTGATCGGCGTGCGAGCCGACGTGCCCGAATACTGCCTGCATTTCATTGCGGAGGATTACGCCACGATGCTGCTGCGCCCGGGCATGACCTCGCCCGCTTCTATCAAATACCGCCACGAGAACGAGCTGCTCAGGGCCAGCGACGACCCCGAAAAAAAATATATCGAGGAAATCCTGCCCGCGAAGATGGCGGTAAACCGCGCGTATATCCGGGAGTATTCGTTCTGGAACGATGTTAGGATCCTCGGCCGCACCTTCAAATGCGTCTTTGAGAAGGACGAGGCGCTCGAAGGAGTGCAGCAGGCCGAGAAATAAGGGACATGAAACGCAGGGGGGTGAAAATCAAAGGATTTTCACCCCCCTGCACCCCTTGTTTCTTATGAATGAAACCTGAAGGGCTACTACACGCTGCGCCCGATCTCGTAGGCCTCCCAGATCGCGGTCATGATCGTGCCCGCGTCGCGCGCGTCCCCGATGCGGTAAAGCTCGGGGATTTTCCCCGAAAGACGGCGGTAGAGCGCGTCGTCGGGCCGGTAGCCGGCGGAAACGACGATGCTTTCGGCCGGGAGGTATTTGCGGCAGCTCCCGCAGAGCACCACGGCGCCCTGGCCGTTGACCTCTAGCAGCAGCGTCTTCGTCATCGTGGTCACCTGGTGGAATTTCAGCAGGTCGATGAGCATGATACGGTTCATGTGCGGCACCGTCCTGCCGGAAATGAGAAGATCGCCGAGCATCTCGACGACGGTGACGGCCTTGCCCTGTTTGGCAAGGTACAGCGCGGTTTCACAGCCGACAAGCCCTCCGCCGATCACGACGACGGTCTTGCCGGTATTTTTGTTGCCCAGCAGCACGTCCTCCGCGCCGACGACCTTCGGGTCGCTGATGCCCGGCACCGTAAGGGCCGCGGGGGATGAGCCGGTGGCGATGATCACCACGTCGGCCTTCTCGCGGCTGACGACCTCCTCCGTGACCTCGCACGACATCTTGACGTTTACCTTGAGCAGGTGCATCTGATTTTCATACCACTCCAGCAGCTTTTTGTCGTCCGCCTTGAAATCGGGCACCGAGCCCCCGATCACATGGCCGCCAAGCCTGCTGCTTTTTTCAAAGAGCGTCACAACATGCCCGCGCTCGGCTGCGGCGCGCGCGGCCTCCATGCCGGCCACGCCTCCGCCGACAATCATCACGCGCCTGGGCTTTTTCGCGGGTTCCAGCCCATAGATGCGCTCGCGCCCCACGGCGGGGTTGACGGCGCAGCACAGCGGCTTGTCTTCGAAAACACGGCCGAGGCAGCCGACATGGCACCCGATGCAGGGGCGGATCTCGCTTTCACGGTGTTCCATCACCTTTTTGACCCAGCATGGCTCGGTGAGCAGCCCGCGCCCGAGCTCCACCATATCCGCCTTATCCTCTTCAAGCGCCTTTTCCGCAAGCTCGGGGATTTCCATGCGCCCCGCCATCAGCACGGGGATTTTCACGACGCCGCGCAGCTTCTCGACATACGGCAGATAGCAGCCGTGCTCGAAATATCCCGGCGGATGCGCCCAGTACCATGCGTCGTAAGTGCCGCAGTCGGCGTTGAGCTCGTCGTAGCCCGCCTCCTCAAGCAGCTTTGCCACCACGAGCCCTTCTTCGACCGTGCGGCCCATTTCGACAAAGTCTTCGCCCGGCAGGCCGCCCTGACGCCAGCCCTTCACCTGGCTCTTGATGCTGAAACGTACGCCGACGGGGAAGTTGCAGCCTGCCTTCGACTTGATCTCGCGCACGATTTCGGTGGGCAGCGTGAGGCGCCCGTGTATATCGCCGCCGTATTTGTCCGTCCTGCGGTTGAACATCGCGATGGTGAATTGATCGAGCAGATAGCCCTCGTGGACGGCGTGCACCTCGATGCCGTCAAAGCCCGATTCGACGGCGATCTGTGCGGATTCACCGAATTTTTTGACCATCGTTTCGACTTCCTGCGTCGTCAGCTCGTGGCAGGTCACCTTGGGATCCCAGTAATCGGGGATGGCAGAGGGCGCCACCGGCTGCCCCACGAGAAAGGCAGGCGCGCCGCTGCGCCCCATGCCCATCGAGAGCTGAATGAATATTTTTGCGCCGTAGGCATGGACGCGCTCGGTAAGCTCCGTTGCCGTCTGGATGAAATGCACGGGGTTGATCGTCGTGCAGGGAAAACTCGGCATCTTGAGCTGCTCGATCTCGTTTTCCGCCTTGACGATGCTTGTGATGATCAGCCCCGTGCCGCCTTTTGCACGTTCGACATAATAATCAACGGCGCGGTTGGTAAAACAGCCGTCGGGGGATACAAGGCCGAGCGCGCCCATCGGGGCCATCGCGACCCGGTTTTTGATCTCGACCTTCCCGATGGTAATGGGCTCGAACAGTTTAGGGTATTCCATTTCATGCCTCCTGTAATGAATTGAGATTGCATGGCTTATATGGCGGCGCATGTCAATCGATCGGTAGTATTATTTACGGATTTTGGGTTTTTACACCATGAATCATGGCGACGCGGCAGGATTTAGAGGCCAAAAAAGTCGGCCCGGGAGATCCGGGCCGACGGCAGAAGCTGTTTTTCAATGATTATCTTTCCGCACCTATGTGCGCGGCATTACCGGTAAAGCGGGCCGTATGCCCTGCACGCATCGGCGTCCGCGCTCTCGGGCTCCTGTGTGCCGAAGGCGCTCCAGGCGTGCGGGCGGAAAAGATCGTCATCGGTGAGGTTGTGCATGGCGACGGGGATGCGCAGCATCGAGGCCAGCGTAATCAGGTCGCGGCCGATGTGGCCGTAGGTGAGCGAGCCGTGGTTTGCGCCCCAGTTTGCCATCACGGAATAAACGCTCTTGAAGCAGCCCCTGCCCGTGAGCCGCGGCGCAAACCAGGTGGTGGGCCAGGTCGGGTCGGTGCGTTTATCGAGTTTCGCGTGCACGTCGTCCGGCAGCAGAACGGTGTAGCCTTCCGCAAACTGCAGAACCGGCCCTTTCCCCTCCACAAGATTCATGCGGATCATCGTGACGGGCATCTGAGCCTGTGTGCTGAATTGTGAAGAGAAGCCGCCGCCCCTGAAATAATCGAGGTCGGCAGGGCACCACTGCGTGGCCGCGAGGCAGGCATCCACATCGCCCTGCGTCATTTCCCACCATGGCTTCATGAGGCCGCCGCCTGCGCTGTTCCTTGAGCAGCCGGTGCCGTCGAGCGCGGCCGCGCCGGAATTAATCAGATGGATAAAGCCGTTTTCCGCCAGGCCCTCGGGCTTCCAGCCCGTGACGCGCTGTGTCGCTTCGGGGCTCCAGTAGGTGCGCACATCGGCGAAAACGCTCGCCGTGCCCGTCAGCAGGTGGCCGAAGAGCATGGAGACGGCGTTGAGCGTGTCGTTTTCCGTTGCGAAGGTGATCGGCTTGCGTATGCCGTTCCAGTCAAAGCTCGAGTTGAGGATGGCTTCGGTAAAATCGCCGTTCGGGAGCCAGTCCGTCCACATGCGCTGGCCCTGAAAGCCGCCGAGCAGGCCGTTGCGGCCGCAGGATTCCTCGTCCCAGCCCGCCTCGGCGAGCCGGGGGTTGCCGAGCAGGATATCCCGGCAGGCGAGCGTCATTTTGACGACAAACGCCCACTCCTTTTCCTTCTGCTCTGCGGAATGGATCTTTTCCGCACGGTTTTTATCGAAGCCGTCGCGGCAGTTGGCCTTCACCCACGCGAGCGCATTTTCAAACTCCGCGTGGTCGTAGATGCCCAGGTGGATGCGGCGCAGGATCTCGGTCATATCCACCCATTCGGCGCGCATGCCGAGATATTTCTGGAAGAATGACGCGTCGCAGTAGGAGCCCATGATGCCCATGGCGACCGAGCCGATGTTGACGTAGGATTTGTTGCGCATCGTGCCGACGGCGGCGGCGCAGCGCGCGAAACGCAGGATATTTTCACGCACATCCGCGGGGATGACGGTATCTCCGGCGTCGAGGACGTCATTGCCGTAGATGCCGAAGGCCGGAAGGCCCCTCTGGGCGTGAGCGGCGAGCGCGCACGCAAGGTATACGGCGCCGGGGCGCTCGGTGCCGTTGAAGCCCCAGACCGCCTTGACCGTGAGCGGGTCAAGATCCATCGTTTCGGTGCCGTAGCACCAGCACGGCGTAACCGTCAGCGTGGCCACGACCGTCTCGTGCGAGAATTTTTCCGCGCACGCCGCCGCCTCGGCACAGCCTCCGATGGTGGTGTCGGCGATCACACATTCCACGGGTTCCCCCGTGGGGTATCGCAGCTGCGAGCGGATGAGCTCGGCCGCCGAATGCGCCATCTGCATCGTTTGCGCCTCAAGGCTTTCGCGGATGCCGCCCCGGCGGCCGTCAATGACGGGCCGGATTCCTATTTTCGGTTTACTGAACATATCAATTCCCCTTTTAATAATTATTTGAGTCTGACGACGGAATCACGGATGATCAGCCGCGCGGGGATCCTGAAAATCCCGTCGGGCAGATCGCCGCCCCTTGCACGCAGCAGGATTCGCTCGGCGGCGAGCCTGCCGATCTCGTCAAGTGACTGGCCCACCGTCGTCAGCCGCGGGCGGAAGGCGCTGTTTGCCTGTATCTCGTCAAACATGATCAGCGAAAGCTCCTCGCCCGCCCGTAAATCGTTTTCGTTGAAGGCGACAAGCGCGCCCAGCGCCATGAGGTAGTTGCAGACAAGCACGGCGGTCGGCCGGCGAGCCAGGCGAGCGAGGCGCTGCGCGCAGCGGTAGCCGCCGTCGATGTTGTATTCGTCGATGAAAATAAGGTCGCCGCGTACGGGGATCCCGCTCTGCGCAAGGCATTCCTGATAGCCGCGCAGGCGTTCGCCCGCGGAGAAGCGGCTGCTGTCGCCCGTGATCACGGCGATTTCGTGGTGGCCGTTTTCCACCAGGTGACGCGTGGCGTCGAAAGCGCCGCATACGTTGTCGGTGAGGATGAAATCGCACGAGCCGCACGGCTGCCCGCCCTGCGGCAGGCTATCCACCACGACGAGCCCGACGCCGCTGCCGATGCAGGTGTTGATGAAATTGAGGTCGCAGCAGCTCGTAAAGCAGATGATGCCATCCACACGCTTGGAGAGCAGCAGGTCGAGCTTGCGCAGGCTTTCCTCAGATCTCCCCTTCGTTTCGGTGATGATGCTGCTGTAGCCGCTCTCGAGGAAATAGTTGTCGACCACCGACATTACGCCCGAGTAAAAACTGTTTGTGAGCTCTTCCATAATGATGCCGATCGTCATCGAGCGGCTGGTCTTGAGCGCGCGGGCGGTGGTGTTGACCTTGTAGCCGAGCTCGGCGACGGCCGCCTCTATTTTTTCGGCATTTTCATTCTTTACGTGGCCGCCGTTTACATATTTTGAAACCGTAAAAATGGAAACGCCGCTTCGCGCCGCGATGTCCTTCATGGTCGCCGGCATGGCTTCACCTTCATAAAGTCAATCAGGGATTGACCGGATCAGAAAAGCGAGAATACTAAACGTTTAGAATTTATCCCATTATAGCAGATTCCGCACGAAAGTCAAGGGGAGGCAGGGAAAATCCGCGTTGATTCTGACGGATACAGATGCAAGAACACCGGCAGAGCACCGCCGGATCATTGGGAGATACGCCGCGCAATACAGGAGACATATTAATATAGTCAATATAAACATTAAAAATATTGATATTATTATTGACATTTTTAATATTGAGGCATATTATATAACCAGGAGGAATTCATATGAATTATCTGCCCCCGTCCAAGTGCTCCGTCTGCGGCAGCGAGCTTCTCATCACGAGGATGACCTGCCCCAACTGCTCGTCCGAGATCAGCGGCAGCTTCGCGCCCTGCCGTTACTGCGCCCTGAACGACAAGATGAAGCTTTTTCTCGAAACCTTCCTCAAATGCAGGGGAAACATCAAAGATGTGGAAAAGGCGCTTTCGATTTCCTACCCCACGGTGAAGGGGCTTCTGGAAGAGCTGCTGGCGGCGCTTTTCGGCGCCGAGCCTGAGAAAAGTGCCGAAACGGGAGCCTCTTCGATCCTGGATTCACTGGAGAAAGGCGAAATCACAGTCAAAGAGGCGACGGAGCTGCTTTCAAGGCTCTGAGCCCGGTTTTCAGCGGAGCTCCGCAAAAATGACATTCTGGAGGAATAAACGATGAACGAAGACGAGAGAACCCGTATCCTGAGTATGCTCAGGGAAGGTAAAATCACGGTCGAGGAGGCGGATAGCCTTCTGAATGCGCTGCAATCCCGCGCAGCGGGCGCGCAGGAGCCGGTCGTCATGAAGGACAGCCGCGGCCGCAAGCCGAAAAAACTGAGGATTGCCGTCGACTCCAATGACAACAGCGACAAATCAAAGGTCAACCTCAGCATCCCGCTGTCGCTTGTGCGCACAGTGGGGCCGATGATGGCCAAAAGCATGCCGAGGGAGGCACGCGATAAACTTGATGAAAACCACATCAACCTTGAAGAAATCCTTTCCAACATCGACGAGCTGATCGACGGCAACGAGGGTGAGGATATCGTCAACATTGACGTCGGCGACGATCGGGACAATTCAAAACAGAAGGTGCGGATTTACTTTGAATAAGCCGGTGCTGTTTCTGTGGATATCGGTCAATGTCTCCGGCCCAAAACAGTTTCGGTTCAAATTCCCGCTCGCACTCCCGGTGCTGGCCGTGCTGGTCGACACGCTGGATGATCTGGAGAGTATTTACGGGCTTGTATGGTGCTGCATCCCGCGCCGCCGGCGCGGCTGGATGCCGTCTCCCGAAGGGCTTCGTCAGCTGGCTCCGCAGCTGCGGGGATTGCTGCTCGGCCAGATGTTTTCTTCTGTCCCGTATGATCTGCTGGATCTGGAAACCTGCGGCGGCGGGCGGCAGGTTGCGGTGAAGGTCTATTTCCGATGACGGACGAATACACCTTCTGCAGTTACCGAAAATAATAATATTTCCGCCTGCATGCGGAAAAGATACGGGGGATTAAATTGAGGGCTCTTGCCAAATGGCTTGTCTGCGTGGCGGTCTTGGTGGTCACGGCGGGGTTGTTCCCGCAGTACGTTCACGCCCCCGGCGGCATATTGGCGCTGGTGGCGGCGGCGACGGTGCTCTGGGCCGTGAATCTGCTGCTGCGCCCCCTGCTCCAGCTGGTTTCGCTGCCGGTCACGATCGTTACCTTCGGCATTTTCAGCATCGTAGTGAACGCACTGATGGTCGCCCTCGCGGATGCCTGCGTCCCTGGGCTGCAGATCACGCGGTTCTGGGTCTGCCTCTTCATCGCGGTGTGCGTCTCCGCGGCAAACTGGATCTTTGTCGCGAAGTAACAATCAGGGTGACACATGCCGGGGCAGGGGGGCCGCACAGGGAAATCGCATAGTCGAAATTTTTGGCGCCGCCGTTTGCCGCCGAAGCGGCCGCAGGCAGACTGCGAGAAGCCACAACACAGCGAGGGGTGTGAGATATGGCAAAAAAAATAGACGCGGGC
>JARLHS010000008.1 GCA_031292115.1 Clostridia bacterium
GCCGAGCTGGAACGCCGCCGCGAGAGGGGACACGCCCGAGAACGCCGAAAGCAGCTTTTTGCGGTTGAGCTTGGTGGCGTAGGCCGACATATCGAGCTTCGCAGCCTTGCCGTTCTCAAAGAAGAAAAGCATAAACCCTGCATAATCGGCGGTGACAGCCATATAGACGACATTTTCGCCTTCCTCAAAGCCGAGCCGAGCCGGGATGTATTCGCCGAGCTGGCTTACCTTGCCGTCGTCGAAATCGCTGACACGCGCCTTGTAGACCTGACAGCGGTTGGTGAAGAACAGCACATCGCAGCGGTTCGTCGCCTCTGCGCTGCGCGCAAGGGAGTCGCCCTCCTTGAATTTCTGCTCGCCGGACATTCTCAGCGACAGCGGCGTGGTCTTTTTGAAATAGCCCCCGCACGTCATGAAGAGAGTCACGGGGTAATCGGGCGTTTCATCCTCCGGCTCGTCGGATTCTGATTCGGTTTCATAGAGGATCTCGCTGCGGCGCGGCGCGCCGTATTTCTTTACGACCTCGCGCAGCTCGTCGATGATGACCTTGTGTATCTTCGTGGGGTCTCCGAGCGTCTCCCTGATCTGCGCGATATCCTTCTCAAGACGGCCGGTCTCGTCGGTGCGCTTTAAAATATACTCGCGGTTGAGATGGCGCAGCTTGATTTCCGCCACATACTCCGCCTGGAGCATGTCGATGCCGAAGCCGATCATCAGGTTGGGGATGACCTCGTCCTCGGCTTCGGTTTCACGTACGATTTTAATCGCCTTGTCGATATCAAGCAGGATTCTGCCGAGCCCCTTGAGCAGGTGGAGCTTTTCCTCAAATTTCGTCATATCGAAATAGAGCCGGCGGCGCACGCATTCGCTGCGGAAAGCCGTCCATTCCGTCAGAATCTCGGCGACGCCCATCGTGCGCGGCGTAGTGCCCACAAGCAGGTTGAAGTTGCAGGCGAACGAATCCTCGAGCGGCGTCATGCGAAAGAGCTTCAGCATCAGGCGATCCGCATCGACGCCGCGCTTGGGATCCATCGTCAGCTTGAGGCCCGAAAGATCGGTCTCGTCGCGAATGTCGCTGATTTCACGGATCTTGCCCGTTTTCACGTGCTCGATAATCTTATCCATGATCGCTTCGACGGTCGTCGTGGGGGGGATCTCGGTCACTTCGATACAGTTATTTTCCTTGTCATATTGGTAACGGGAACGCACGCGGAAACCGCCCCTGCCGGTCTGATAAATTGTATCGAGCGCATTCTTGTCATAGAGGATCAGCCCGCCTGTGGCGAAATCAGGCGCGTGCAGCGTGGTCGAAACGTCGTGCGCAGGCGAGCGGATGAGCCGAATGGCCGTTTCGCAGACCTCCGTGAGATTAAAGGAGCAGATGGAGCTCGCCATGCCCACGGCGATGCCGGTGTTGGCGTTGACCAGCACGGCCGGGAAGGTCGTGGGCAGCAGGGTCGGCTCCTTGACCGTGTTGTCGTAGTTGTCGGCCATATCGACGGTTTCCTTGTCGATATCGCGGAAAAGCTCCGCAGCGACTCCGTCGAGCTTGACTTCGGTATAGCGCGAGGCCGCGTAGGCCATGTCGCGCGAATAGGATTTTCCGAAATTGCCCTTGGAATCGATGTACGGGTGCAGCAGTGCCTGGTAACCGCGCGAAAGCCGCACGAGCGTGTCGTAGATCGCCTGGTCGCCGTGCGGATTCAGCTTCATCGTCTGCCCGACGACATTGGCCGATTTGGTGCGCGCACCCGTGAGCAGGCCCATTTTATACATTGTGTAAAGCAGTTTGCGGTGCGAGGGCTTAAAACCGTCGATCTCGGGGATGGCGCGCGAGACGATGACGCTCATCGCATAGGGCATGAAGTTCGTTTCAAGCGTTTTGGTGATGCGCTGCTCGATAATCTGCCCCGCGCCCTTGATCTCCGACTTGAGGTCGGCCTTCGTCCTTTCGCTGGCTGCCTTGTCCTGACTGTTTTTCCGCGGCAAAATTAAAGCCCTCCATTAGAAACAATTTGACGAATAGTCCTATGATATTACTTATAGTATAATAAAATGCACTCATTCGACAGAAACCAAAACGATTTGTTAGGCAGTCTTCCATATCGTAAATACTGCTTGATCTCGGTTTAAGCACCCGACCCTTTCCATTTACGTTCACGAAGCGCCCGCCCGCCGCAGGCGACTGCCGCACCGCAGGTGCCTGCCGCATCGCAGGTGCCGTGTGTCAGCTCACGTCTTCTTTGGCGAGGTCGAGGTAGGCGCCGCCGTTTTCAGCGATGAAATCCTTGCGGCCGGCTAGGTTGTCGCCGAGCAGCAGGTCGAACATCAGGGCGGTCTGTTCCGCCTCGTCGGGCGTCACGCGGATGAGGCGGCGGGTTTTGGGATTCATCGTCGTTTCCCACATCATGTCGGGCTCGTTTTCGCCGAGCCCCTTTGAGCGCTGAATGGTATATTTGGTGTTTGTGAGCCGCTCTACGACATCGGTTTTTTCCTGCTCTGTGTAGGCAAAATAGGTTTTGTCTTTCGCGGTGATTTCAAATAGCGGCGATTCGGCGATGTAGACGAGCCCGTTCTCGATGAGCGACGGCGTCAGGCGGTAAAATATCGTGAGGATGAGGGTTCTGATCTGGAAGCCGTCGACGTCGGAATCGGTGCAGATGATGATCTTATTCCAGCGAAGCTGCGTCAGATCGAAGGAATGCAGGTCTTTATTGGCCTTGGTCTTCACCTCGACGCCGCAGCCGAGCACCTTGATGATGTCGGTGATGATCTCATTGTTGAAGATTTTATCGTATCCGGCCTTGAGGCAGTTGAGAGTCTTGCCGCGCACCGGGATGATGGCCTCAAACTCCGCGTCACGGCCCAGCTTGCAGGCGCCGAGCGCCGAGTCGCCCTCCACAATGTAGAGCTCGCGCTCGGCGACGTCGCGGCTGCGGCAGTCGACGAATTTCTGGACACGGTTTGCGATATCGAGCGAGCCGGAGAGCTTTTTTTTGAGGTTCAGGCGGGTTTTTTCGGCGTTTTCGAGGCTGCGCTTGTTGATCAGCACCTGCTCGGCGATCTTTTCGGCGTCGGCAGGGTTTTCAATGAAGTAGACCTCGAGCGAATGGCGCAGAAAGTCCGTCATGGCCTCCTGGATAAATTTATTCGTGATCGATTTCTTCGTCTGATTCTCATACGAGGTCTGCGTGGAGAACGACGAGGTGACGAGCAGCAGACAGTCCTCAATATCGGCGAAGCTGATTTTGCTTTCATTCTTAAGATATTTGCCGCTCTGGCGCAGCAGCGCGTCGATCTGTGAGACAAACGCGCTCTTGACGGCCTTTTCGGGCGCGCCGCCGTGCTCGAGCCAGCTCGAATTATGATAGTATTCGATGCGGCCCGCAGTATTATGGAAGCAAAGCGCGGCCTGGATTTTTACGCGGTATTCGGGCTTATCCTCGCGGTCGCGCCCGCGGCGCTCGGCCTGCCAGAGCTGTACGGGCGTAATGGCCTCTTCGCCCGCAAGCTCCTTGACATAGTCCTCAATGCCGTTTGCATAACAAAACTCATGGGTCTCAAAGCCGCCGGGCGTCTCGTCGCGCAGGATAAAGAGCAGCCCGGCGTTGACCACCGCCTGCCGGAGCAGAGTGCCGGTGTAATAGTCGAGCGGCACGGCAATATCGGTGAAGACGGCGAGGTCGGGCTTCCAGCGTGTTTTCGTGCCCGTCGCCCTGCCCTTATAGGGCTGCTTTTGAAGCCCGCCGACGTTTTCGCCGTGCTCGAAATGAAGGCTGTAAAGCGTTCCGTCGCGCCTGACCTCAACATCCATGTATGCCGACGAATACTGCGTCGCGCACGCGCCGAGGCCGTTGAGGCCGAGTGAGAATTCATAGCTCTCGCCCTCGTCTGTGTTGTATTTTCCGCCCGCGTATAGCTCGCAAAAGATGAGCTCCCAGTTGAAACGCTGCTCGCCGTTGTTGAAGTCGACAGGCATGCCGCGGCCGAAATCCTCCACATCCACCGAATGGTCGGCATAGCGGGTGACGACGATCTTATCGCCGAAGCCCTCGCGTGCCTCATCGATCGAATTGGAGAGGATCTCAAAGATCGAATGCTCGCAGCCCTCGAGCCCGTCCGAGCCGAAAATAACGCCCGGGCGTTTGCGGACCCTGTCCGCCCCCTTGAGCGATGAAATGCTTTCATTGTCGTAGCTCTGCGTCCTCTGTTTTGCCATCCTTTGCGTTTCCTTCCTTTAAAGCAGCACGTTAAACGGGCTGAATGCCATAGCGCGTGGGATTTTTCACTGCGCGAAACGCACATGCGCAAACTGTCAGGCAGTTACACCCCATATGATTGCTTGATATCTCTAATTTAAACTAAAACTCACGTGAAGTCAACACCCCCACCTGCGGCGCACCTGCGATGAGTGGCCGCTGCAAAGCGTCCGCGGTGGGCGGGCGAGCTCTGCCCTCTGCCCGCGCCTGTAATGCCAATCTCCATTTAAAGGGCGATAGAATCGCCTTTTTACCGATGCTTCCGGCGGTATGCAAAAAATAGTATAATAGAGGCAAAAGATTAAATTTTATTCGGCGGCTCGTATTCGCCGCTTCAGGATCGTTATTCAAGTGAAAACGTTTTCAATCCGGGATTGGGGTGTGGTGCGTGGACGAAGCAAAATGCGGCGCGTTGCTGGGCGAGGTATCGGCCGGCAGCACACAGGCGCTGGCGGAGCTTTACACAGAGGCGGGAAGGGCAGTTTTCGCATATGCGCTGAGCATCGTGCGCAGCCGGCAGCTCGCGGAGGATGTCACTCAGGATGTTTTTGTCAGGATCCGCCTCACGGCCGGGCACTATACGCCGCGCGGCCATGCCTGCGGGTGGATCATGCGGCTCACACACAACACCGCGCTGGATCTTTTAAAGAAGCGCACGCACGAGCTGCCGGAGGATACCCTCTCGACCGATGAGGCGCCGGGGAACTCGCTCGCCGAAGCCACGCGCGAAGTCTCGGCCGACGAGATGCTGATGCTGCGCGAGGCGCTCGAAAAGCTGCCCCGCATGCAGCGGCAGATCGTTCTGCTGTACCTTGTGGCCGGCATACCGCAGAAGGAGATCGCGCGGGTCCTGAGGCTGCCGGTGACGACCGTCAACTGGCAATACCGCGCGTCCCTTAAAAAGCTTTCAAACCTGCTCAACAGGGAGGAATCATGATGAACGAAATGGAACAGCGCATTTCCACGGCGCTTAATGGCGCGGTTGACCGGATACAGCCGGGGCCCGGCCTGCTTGAGAAAATTCTCGCCGCACCGGGGCCGGCGGCGCGCAGGAGGTCTGCGCCTTACCGCTTCGCGCCGATATTCGCCTGCGCGCTGCTGGTCGCGGCCGCCGCGATCCTTTCCCCACGGCTTGCGGGGCTTTACGGCAGGCGCTCCGTGCCGGGAACTTTCGCCTCGGGCTCCCACACCGTCTTATCGGCTTCCGGCAGCACAACCGGCGTCTCATCCGGCGGCGTCACCGGGAACAATTCAACGGGCGGCGTCGTAACAGGCGGGCTTTGCATGTTCTGCTATTACCGCTATAACGGGTATTATTACACGCTTGGTGCCGCCGAGCCGGGCATCCAAAAAAGTATTGAGAAAAATCTTTACGCCAGTCTTTATCAGATCGCGGGCACCGATCCCGCGAAGAGCATCGCGCTTTTTGTCAACGGTTATTACTGGCGGCTGACCCGCGCCTTCAGCGATACGGTCTACTGGGGCGGCAAGCCCTATCTGATCGACGCCAATTCGGGCACCACGCCGGGCGCGTCGATCGGCAAAGCCGGAGGCTATGACGCATACAGGGGGAAGGGCTCGTCCACAAACGACGAGATCGTCGTCAAACTCGCAGACAGCCGGTATTCAATCGCCTACCAGTTCCTGTCGTCGGTGAGCCTCAACGGTATTTCCTATGAGCTGCGGACAAGTAAAAGCAATATCAACGGCAGCGGCTGCAAAGAGACCTACCTCGGCATGGCGGGGCCGTACAAGGCCTACTCCTGCGACGGCAGCGATGCCGCCACGGCCATCATGCTGCACATCAACAGTGCTGAAGAGGTGCAGGCACAGGCGATGACCCCCTCCGGCGGAGCACTGCCCGCTTCGCTCTACGGCAGCGTGTTTGAATCGATGTACCCCAGCTATGGATCGGTACAGTATAAGCATCACGGCATCTACATGATAAATGGGAGCTACAACAGCGACGCCGGGCAGGCGGCTTTAAAAAAGCTCTTGGGTGACCCGCTCGGGCAATATGCCGCCGATCACTACGTCTACCCGCTTTTCGCTATGAAGGGGACGGATCCTTCCAAAGCGATCCTTGTTAAAAACAATCAGGTCTATATCGAGTACGACTACATCTATCCCGATACGGTCACCTTCCGCGGCGCGGCCTATGAAATCCCCTCCGACGACAACCCATACGACCGCGGTGTCCGTGGCGCTAAAATCGGTATGGCGGGCCCGTACCCGGTTTATGCGATCAAGGGCATCGACCCCTCGAAGGCGATCATGGCCCAGATGAGCGGCTCGACAAGCGGCGGAGGCGGGATGGGTGCGACGGAAACCCTCATCCGCGTGGACAAATAATACTCTCCTTAAGACACTGACCGGTATATGAAATTGGGCCGCGCGCATCGGATGGATGCCGCGGCCCAATTTCGTTTCTAAAGCCACCCTGCCGGCCCCGGAGCGATCTATAACAGGTAAAATCTTCAAATTTGGAATAAAAAGGTTATAACTTGTTTAGAATAATAATAAAATGTACGGAAAGGCGGACAGGACTCATGGAAGGTGTTATCGGCGGAGTCATCAATACGGTCTTTCACACAAAAACGTAGGAAAAGGGCGAATCCAAGATTTTTGGAGAGCTGGAAGCGGTGCGTCAGTCGCTTGAAACGGTCTCCTCACGGTTTGACTGTGCAAGCGACCCGGATATCGTAGAGGCGTGCATCTATGAGATGCAGGCGCTCTCTTCGCGCTACCGCTATCTTCTGCGAGAGGCACGCTGCCAGAATCTCTCAAGGGCGGCGCAAACGAGCCTCAGGCGCGCCTCCAATTAGTGCGGCTCGCCCCGATTAAAGGGGAACGGTGCGTATGAAGGAGTATATCCTGCTGGCCTGCGCGGCCTGCGTGTGCGGCATCCTGCTGATCATGCTGCGCAATTCCCATGCGGCAAAGAGCCTGGCGCTCAACGGAGTAGCGGGCTTCGCGGCGATGGGCGTTGTCAATCTTACGGCACTGCTCACAGGCGTCGGGCTCGCGGTGAATGTCTGGACACTGCTCACAGCGGCGCTTCTTGGCCTCCCGGGCGTAACGGGGCTGATGCTGCTGAGGTTGGTGTGGCAGGTCTGAGGACAAAAGAGGATGAGCGGGCAGGCGGGTACACCGCCTGCCTCAGTTTGTCGACATAAAGTCGACAAACTGTCAGAGGGGGATTTCGTGGCGCTTCGCGCCAGCCGTCCCCCTCTGATGCACCCCCAAGCATTGTGGTCTGCTCATCCGCAGACCACAATATAGGAGTTGCTCCGGCGGCGCATGTCCGCCTGCGCAACAAATTTTATCGCTTCGCGGTGCGTATTTTATTTTTGTCTACACTCTGGGGCAGCCGGGGCCGTATGGGCGGGCAATTCGCTATTTCTCATCGTGCCCGGCGCCTTTTTCTTCCCTGAGCAGATCCCGGATCTCGGAAAGCAGTACCTCGGTATTGGAGGGGGCGGCCGGCGCTGGCTTTGCCTCCTCTTTTTTATGCAGCCGGTTGATGGCCTTGATGATCAGGAACAGACACAGTGCGATGATCATAAACTGAATAACGGCTGAGGCGAAACTGCCGGGGTTGAAGTCCGGAAGATACTTGTTGAGTGTGGCCCCCTGTGCCTTGAGCAGATGCTCCGGGTCGGCGTAGCCCGCAAGCCCGACAATGTAGCTGTAAATCAATTTAACCACGGGCATGAAAAGGTCTTTGACAATGCTGTTGACGATGGCGGTAAACGCCGTGCCGATAATGATGCCTACGGCGAGATCGACCGCACTGCCCTTAAATGCAAATTCCCTGAATTCCCTCATGAACTTTTTCATTTTCACACGAGCCTTTCCCAGCTTTTGATTTGATGATACCAATTTACACAGACCCTTCCCTGATTTTGATTCAATCATACCAAGTCGTGTGCGAAAATGCAATCCCGCGTTTAACCGTGCGGAAAGATTGATTTGACAAACCGGAGGAAAAAAAATATAATGAAAGGGTATTTGTGAAACATCTCGGGATTAAGGAATGGTGTTTTAATGCGCGGGCTTAAAAAGCTTCTGGCGGTGCTTTCTCAGCTTTTTTTTGATGCCGTGGCCGCCGCGCTTGCGATGTTTATCGGTCTTAGCCTGTATTATCTGGGCTACAGTACCTCGGATTTTACCAAATTCATCGAGAATAACTATGCGCGCAATCCCTCCGTTTACAATCTGCTTTTACTGTTTTATATTGTTATCGTACTGATCTGCAACGCCATTTTTGGCTGCTATTCAAACGTCTGGCGCCGCGCGGGCGTCGGGGAATTTTTAAAACAGATCGGCTCCGCAGTGCTGGTGGCCGCGATTTTCTTTGCCCTGAATGCGGACAAGCAGCTTAAGATCCCGGTCGAGCTGATCCTGACCATCTCGATTCTCGAGCTGCTGCTCGTGATGGCGCTGCGTTCCTCCGTCAGCTTTTTTTCATGGGCGCACGCCGTGGGTGCGACGTTTCTCAGACGCAGCGGAATGGTGCGCGTGGTCGTATTCGGCGCGGGCGAGGCCGGCACAAATCTTGCGCGGCGGCTCGGCAGCAACCCGCAGGAAAACCGGCGCGTCATGGCCTTTATCGACGATGACGCCTCGCTCTGGGGCAAAAAGGTCATGGGCATCCCCGTAATCGGCGGCAGGGCGAAGCTGGCGGATGCCATCCGCAGCTACGGGGTACATGAGGTAGTTATCGCGATCCCCACCGTTTCGCACGAAACGCTTAAGGAGTCGCTCGACGTCTGCCACCGGCTGCATTGCCGGCTCAAGCGCTTCGGAACGATCGACGATGTGAACGAGGAAAGCTTCAGCAAGGCCTCGATCACCGACATTAATGTGGAAGATCTTCTGCGGCGCGACAGCGTGCGGCTCGACATGGAGGCCGTCAAGGGCTTTCTGGAGCATAAAACGGTGCTCGTCACGGGCGGCGCCGGCTCGATCGGCTCTGAGATCTGCCGGCAGGTGCTGAATTTCGGCGCGGGAAAGCTTGTGATCTTCGACATCAGTGAAAACGGGCTTTATCAGATCAACAACGAGCTTTGCAAAAGCTTTGACCGCAAGCGGTACGACCTTGTACTCGGCTCGATCAGGGATCGCCTGCGTCTGCGCGAAGTGTTTGACCTTTACCACCCCGAGGTGGTGTTCCACGCGGCGGCGCACAAGCATGTGCCGATGATGGAGCTCAACCCCATGGAAGCGATTAAAAACAACCTCTTCGGCACGATCAATGTGGCGCATGAAGCCATCAGCCACGATGCCGAGAAGTTCATCCTGATTTCGACCGACAAGGCCGTCAACCCTACCAACATCATGGGCGCCTCGAAGCGTATGGCGGAAATGGCGATCCAGACGCTCGACCGCAAGAGCGGCACCGAGCTTGCGGCCGTGCGGTTTGGCAATGTGCTCGGCAGCAGCGGCAGCGTCGTGCCGTTTTTTAAAAAGCAGATCGCCTCGGGCGGCCCCGTTACCGTGACGCATCCCGACATGCGGCGCTACTTCATGACGATCCCCGAAGCGGTGCAGCTTGTGCTTGAGGCCGGCGCGATGGCCCGGGGCGGAGAAATATTTGTGCTCGACATGGGCGACCCCGTCTATATCTACGACCTCGCATGCGATATGATTCGGCTTTCGGGCTTTGAGCCCAACCGGGACATTAAAATAGAATTCACGGGCCTTCGCCCCGGCGAGAAGCTGTTTGAGGAAATCAACCTCAAGGACGAACACGTGACGAAAACGCGCAATAACAAAATCTACATCTGCAAGCCCATCGACATTGATGCGCAGCGGTTTAAAGAGATTCTCGTGCATCTGGATCATGAAATCGCCACCTGCAATGAGACCGGCATGTTTGAGCTGGTGCGGGAGTTTGTGCCCACATTCAGCGATGCCTCTCAGCCCGGTGCCGACGAGGCCGCGCAGGCATCCGCCTGCAATTTCGAATAGTGAAGAGAGCGAAAAGGAATGTCTTGTAAAGACCAACTGATGGAGAAAATAAGCGACAGGACCGCCGTGCTCGGGGTCGTAGGCCTCGGCTATGTCGGTCTGCCTCTCTGTGTGGAAATGGCGCGTGCGGGCTATCAGGTCATCGGCTTCGACATGCAGCAAAAAAAGGTGGAAATGGTCAACCGCGGGCATAACTATATCGGTGACGTCGTTGACAATGAGCTCTCCGTGCTGGCCGCTTCGGGCCGGCTTCAGGCGACGGGCGACTATTCGCGGCTGCAGGGGTGCGACTGCATCTCGATCTGCGTGCCGACTCCGCTTGACATCTACCAGCAGCCGGATATCAGCTTCGTCCAGGCTTCTGCGGAATCCGTCGCCCAATATGCACACGAGGGCATGCTCGTCGTGCTCGAAAGCACCACCTACCCCGGCACCACGCAGGAGGTTATCCAGCCGCTGCTTGAGCAGAAGGGCCTCACCGTGGGTGAAAACGTCTTTTTGGCCTTTTCGCCGGAACGCGTCGACCCCGGAAACAAAGAATACAAGACCAAAAACACACCCAAGGTGGTCGGCGGCGTGACGCCCGACTGCACCGAGCTTGCCGCCGCGATCTATTCAAGTGTGCTCGAGGGTGAGATTATCCGCGTCTCAAGCCCAAAGGTTGCCGAGATGGAAAAGATCCTAGAAAACACCTTCCGCAACATCAATATCGCGCTAGCCAACGAGATGGCCATCCTCTGCCACCGCATGGGCATCCCCGTATGGGAGGTCATCGACGCCGCCAAAACGAAGCCCTACGGCTTCATGGCCTTTTACCCGGGCCCGGGCCTCGGCGGCCACTGCATCCCGCTCGACCCGTTTTATCTGACCTGGAAGGCGCGGGCCTATAACTACCATACGCGCCTGATCGAGATTTCGGGCGAGATCAACAACGCGATGCCGGAATACATCGTCGAGCGCGTCAGCCGTATCCTCAATAAATCGAAAAAGCCGCTTAACGGCTCAAAAATTCTCGTCCTCGGCGTGGCTTACAAGCCCGACATCGACGACGTGCGCGAATCCCCCGTCGTCAAGCTCATCGCGCTGCTTGAGCAGGCGGGCGCGCAGGTTACCTGCAACGACCCGTATATCCCCGAATTCATTGCAAACGGCAGGGCCGTCAAATCCGTCGAGCTCACGGCGGGGCTGCTTAAGGCGGCCGATATCACCGTGCTCGCCACCAATCATTCCTGCTATGACATCGGCTTCATCGCGGCAAATTCCGCGGCGCTTTTTGATACGCGCAACGCCACGAAGGGCATGGACGCGGAAAACATAGAGAGGCTTTGATAGCTATGATCAGCGAGACTGCGACAATCGGCAAAGGGACGGTATTCGGCGAATACTGTGTTGTCGGCTCCGGCGTCGTGCTCGGAAGCGGCTGCACCGTGGGCAGCCATGTGGTGATCCACCCGGGCAGCATCGTCGGCGACGGCGTGCGCATTGACGACTTTGCCGTGATCGGCAAGCTGCCCATGAAGGCGGCGGCAAGCGCCGTCACGAGGGAGCAGACGCTGCGGCCCGCCGTTATCGCGCAGGGCAGCATCATCGGCACCCATGCCGTGCTCTACGCAGGCAGCGAAATCGGCGCGCAGTGCCTTGTCGCCGACGGGGCGACCGTGCGCGAGAACGTCACGGTGGGGGAAAAGACCATCATCGGCCGCGGCGTCGCCATTGAGAATGCCTGCTCGATCGGCAGCTTCTGCAAGATCGAGACCAACGCCTATATCTGCGCCTATTCCGAGATCGCCGACCATTGCTTTGTCGCCCCCTGCGTCGTCACCTCCAACGATAACTTCGCAGGGCGCACGAAACGGCGGTTTGCCCTTTTTGCCGGGCTGCGGCTGCGGCGCGGCGGCCGCATCGGCGCGGGCGCGGTCATTCTGCCCGGAAAGGTGATCGGGCCGGATGCGCTTGTCGCTGCCGGCAGCGTTGTGACGAAGGACGTGCCCGCATGCACGATCGTCGCGGGGAATCCTGCCAGGGAGCTGCGCACCGTGCCAGAGGAACAGCGGCTGGAAAACAATTAACGGGGGTTTTTATAGGCGCAGTGCCTGTAAAGGCCCCTGACCTTTTTTAAAATCTGATGACAGACGGAGGCAAAGCTGAATTGAAGATTCTCACCGTTGTGGGCGCAAGGCCTCAATTTATCAAGGCGGCGGCCGTTTCACGCGTCCTGCGCCGGCAGCATACGGAGCTCCTCGTGCACACGGGCCAGCACTATGACGCGAATATGTCCGACATCTTTTTCGATGAGCTCGACATCCCGCGCCCCGATTATAACCTCGGCGTCGGCTCGGGCACGCACGGCAGGCAGACGGCGGAAATCCTCATGAAGACCGAGGAAGTGCTGCTCCGCGAAAAGCCCGACCTCCTGCTCGTCTACGGCGACACCAACTCCACGCTCGCCGGGGCGCTCGCCGCCTCGAAGCTGCTGATCCCCGTGGCGCACATCGAAGCGGGGCTGCGTTCCTTCAACATGGATATGCCCGAGGAGCAAAACCGCGTGCTCACCGACCACATTTCCAGATGGCTTTTCTGCCCGACCCAGACGGCTGTGAAAAACCTGCTCGTGGAGGGTATCTCCGGCGGCGTCAACGTCGGCGACGTGATGTGCGACGCGCTGCGTTTTTACAGACAGGCGGCGCTTGAAAAATACCGGGATACGGGTGCCTCGCAGCTGCAGTACCTCGCAGAAGGGGGCCGTTCGCTTTCGCAGGGCTGGTATCTTGCCACGATCCACCGTGCTGAAAACACCGGCGACAGCGCGCATCTGCCCGCCATCCTCGAGGCGTTCGAGCAGCTCCCGCTGCCTGTCATTTTCCCCGTGCACCCGCGCACAAAGGGCATCGTCAGCCGGCTCTGCGCACAGGGGCACTATGAAAACATCCATTTCGTCGAGCCCGTCGGCTACCTGCATATGCTTTATCTCGCGGCCCGCGCGCGCAAGATCATCACCGATTCCGGCGGTCTGCAGAAGGAAGCCTATCTGCTCGGCGTGCCCTGCGTCACGGTGCGCGAGCAGACCGAGTGGGTGGAAACGCTGGGCGGCGGCTGGAATGTGCTCGCACAACCGCATGCCGTCGACATTGTGCGCAAGGTGACGCGGGTGGAGGCCGACCCGTCCGCACGCGCCGATTATTACGGCGACGGCCATGCGGCGGAAAAGATCCTCGGGCAATTATCGATCGAACAATAATCTGTTTCCCCGCCGTCTGCGGCGGGGAAACAGATTACCGGAAAGGATTTTCACTTTTCATGGGAAAGATTCGTTACGCGCTGATCGGCTGCGGCCGCATCTCGCCGAACCATATCGCGGCGGCAAAAAGCAACGCGGATTCATTGGACATCGCCGCGTTATGCGACCTTGTGCCCGAAAACACCCAAAAGATGATAAATGATTTTTCACTCAAAGGCGTGCATACCTACACCGATTACCGGGAGCTACTCAGGGCTGAACGCCCACAGCTCGTGGCCGTGGCTACCGACAGCGGCAGCCACGCGGCCGTAGCGCTCGACTGCATCGCGGCGGGCTGCAGCGTCATCATTGAAAAGCCGATCGCGCTTTCGCTTGCCGACGCCGACGCGCTGATTGCGGCAGCCGCCGGGCGCGGCGTGAAGCTCTGCGCCTGCCACCAGAATCGCTTTAACCGCTCGGTGCAGAAGATCCGGCAGGCGGCGGAGGGCGGGCGCTTTGGCAGGCTTTTTCACGGCGCCGCCAACATCCGGTGGAACCGCGGGCCGCAATATTACACGCAGGCGCCGTGGCGCGGGAAATGGGCCTGCGACGGCGGCGCGCTGATGAATCAGTGCATTCACAACATCGACCTGCTGCGCTGGATGATGGGCGACGGCGTCGATGAGGTGATGGCCTACACCGATAACCTGCATCATCCCTACATTGAAGCCGAAGATCTCGGCCTCGCGATCATCCGGTTCTCAAACGGCGCCTATGGCATTGTCGAGGGCACGACCAACATCTACCCAAAAAATCTGGAGGAAACGCTGTATCTTTTCGGCGAACGCGGCACCGTGAAGGCGGGCGGAAAATCCGTCAACCTCATCGAGGAATGGCGTTTCGCCGACGGCATCGACGATCCCGAGCAGGTCAAGCACGAATTCGGAGAAGACCCGCCGAATGTCTACGGCTTTGGCCACTCACCGCTATACGCCGATATGATCGCGGCCATCCGTGACGACCGCGCACCCTATGTGGACGGTGCAGCGGGCCGGCGCGCGCTTGAGCTCGTGCTGGCGATCTACCTTTCGGCGGCCGAAGGCAGGCCGGTGCGCCTGCCGCTGAAGGACTGCTCCTCGGCGCAGTTTGCCGGCCGATTTGACGAGGGCCTGCGGAAATAATGATATGATAATTCAACAGCTCAAAACCCTGCGTTCCCTGACGGGCAAAGCCGCGAAAAACGGTTTTTTTCACATTTTGATCGGCAATTCGCTGGTCAAGGCGCTTGCCATGTTCCCGGGCCTATTGCTGCCGATTATCCTGTCGGTAACTTCCTATGCGCAAATTTCTTTCGCGGATACCATTATTACTTATCTGCTGCTGTTCAGCGGCCTGGGTATCTCGGGCGGCGTTCTGCGCTATTGCGCGATCGCCGAAAATGACAGCGAAACCAAGACCTATTTTGAGTTCGGCCTGCGCTTCGGCGTAGGAGTCAACCTCGTACTCGCCACCGGCGCACTCGCGGTCTTTTGCTATACCTCGCTGGTGAGTCGGCCTTATAACTCTATCTGCGCCGCGCTTGTGCTGACCCCGCTCTTTGCTTTCACGCTCGAGGCAATCCAGTACTTTTTGCGCGCGACAAAGGAAAACCGCATATACGCGCGGCTCTCGGTCGTTTTTGCCGCCTGCATGTCGGCGCTTCAGCTCATACTCGCCTTTTTCTTCAACATCAACGGTGTCGTCGCTGGCCGCTATCTGAGCTACGGTGTCACCATCCTCTGCGCCGCACTGCTGATCCGACGTCTCGGCCCGACCAGATCCAAGTCACAGCGGCTGATGACGCGCCAGAAGCTCGATATAATCAAATATTCGTTTTTTTCGATGCTGGCAAACTGCTTCTCGCAGATCATCGCCAACAATGAACAATTCATCGTCAATAAGGTCATCGGCAGCGACAAGGCCATTGCCGCTTACAAATTTGCCGCCACGCTGCCCGCCGCGCTCCAGTTTATCGCCGTTTCGGTCATCGTGTTCGTTTTCCCGTATTTTGCGAAGCATTACCGGGACGGCGACTGGATTTTACGCAACACTTTCAAGCTCATCGCTGCGATGACGGCTGTGACCGCGGTCTTTACGGTGTTCGCCGTCATCTTCACCCCGCAGATCATTTTTGTCTACAGCAAAAAATACCTCGAAATTCCCGGCACCGTCCATGTCATGCGTCTGCTCTGGGTCACGTTCGGCGTCGCGAGCTGCCTGCGCATCCCGCTCGGAAACATCCTCGCCGCCATCGGCGAGATACGCTTCAACACCCTCAACAACGCCGTTTCGATGGTGGTGCACGTGATTATCGGCTACCTGATGGTCAAGCACTTTGGCATCAACGGCGCGGCCTACGGCCTGATGATCATTTACACGCTGTCGTCCGTCGCGGCGCTCATTTTCCTGGTTTACTACTGCAAAAATCTCGAGAAAAAGCGGCTCAGCGGGGCGGAGGGTGGATAATACTAATCTCCAATTAAAAAAGCGATAAAAACGCTTTTTTACCGCCGCTTCCAGCGGCGTGCAAAAACATTTCATGTTTTTGCGAGATTGGTATTAAACGGCTCTCTTGGCGGCTACCGCCGCCATCTGCCGCAACGCGGCAGGCATTAAACTGCGGAATTATATCCGCAGTTTAATGGGAGAAAAGTATAATACGGCTCTCCCGACGGCGGCCGCCGCCTGCCGCAAAGCGGCAGGCATTAAACTGTGGAATTATATCCGCAGTTTGTCGGGAGAATGGTATAGGGCAAACACACTTATCGGACAGACCTCATATCTTGTACTATAATCGGCTTTTTGTGTTTGTTCTCTGTTCTGAGGGATACAGATGCTTCTGGAAGAAGGCATACTTTTTGAATGATTTACTTCACGGCTTGACAGGCCGTGTTGTCATACCGACAAATCCTATCTATGATCAGGCGAGGCAGGGCTATAACAGAGCCATTCAGCAGTACCCCCTGATCATTGACTACTGCAGAAAAAAACGGGATGTCTCCAATGCGGTCATCTGGTCAAAGGCATTTCATGTTCCGATTCGGATCCGCAACGGCGGCCATAATTACGAGGGCTACTCAAACGGAAACTGCACCCTGGTCATTGACGTGAGCGGGATGAATCGCATTGATCTCGACGAGTGTGAAAACCTGCTGTATGTGCAGGGCGGTATAACCAACAGGCAGGTGTATGAGTTTTTATCCTCCAAAGGGTATCCGTTCCCCGGGGGCACCTGCCCGACGGTCGGTGTTTGCGGATATGCCATGGGAGGCGGGTGGGGGCTTTCGTGCCGTTACCTGGGTCTGGGGTGCGACAGCCTCGAGGAAATCGAGCTGGTCAATTACGAGGGCACCATTATCAAGGCGGATCGGGCTCGCAATGCGGATCTTTTTTGGGCGTGCCGCGGCGCGGGCGGCGGAAATTTCGGCGTGGTCGTGTCGATGAAATTCAGGCTTCCGCTGAAGACGGACAAAGTGACCCTGATCGAAATCGATTACCTTCATGTCAGCCCGGAAGAACAGGAAGAATTCCTCCAAACCTGGCAGGAGTGGCTCCATGACGCTGACCCCGGGATGACGCTGATTTCAAGAATTTACAACTCCGTAAATGACGGATTGGCGATGCTGGTACGTGGAATTTTTTACGGCAAACCGGAGCAGGCTGAAAAAATCCTCAAACCGTTCCTTGAGCTTTCCGGCGCGGAATCCAGCATCGACTATATGCCGTTTCTTGAAGCGGTTACAATCATCGGGAGCAGCTACCCGGCTTCGGAAAAGTTTCAGTCGTCAAGCCGCTTTGTCCTGAAGGATTTCAGTCTATGCGCAATCTCAAAGCTTACCGGGCTGATTCAGGAGCGCTCGCAGGGCTCTGTCTTCGCGGGTTTATCCATGTATGCACTGGGAGGCAGAGTTCGTGAGGTCGGAGCTGACGAAACAGCCTTCTTTTATCGAAATGCGCACTTTATCATCTGGCTGGAGACCGTCTGGGAGGAAAACCGGTTTGCTGATGAGAACAGGGAATGGATAAACGAACGATTCCCAACCCTTGCGTCCGTCACAACCGGTGCCTATGTCAATTTCCCGTATCAGGAGCTGCCTGATTATCTGGAGGAATATTACGGCTCGCATGTCGGCAGACTGAAAAGAATCAAAGAAAGGTACGACCCTTTTAATGTTTTCTCATTTCCGCAGGGTATCGGGGGGAATGACCTCAGGCTGCCTGCGCAGACATTTGAAAAAGATCAGAATGAGACTTCGGCAAAACGGTCGGACGATGCGGATTACCGCGGATTCCGGTATGTGAAAAGAAAATCCGGGTCTGACAGAGCGTCATAGGCATCCAGGTCTTGCACAGGCAGCTCCGACGGGTCTATCATACGAATCCCAGTCAGAAAGAATACCCAATGAAAAATGTGCAGTCGCCAAAAAGCAAGGCTCCTGCACATTTTTCATTGAGAGAGGGCTTTGGAATCCTTATCACAAACGCGTGATGTGGCCCTGCCTGCTATGGCCGGAGCTTAAAGGATGTTGTACTTTCTGAGCAGATCCTCAATGACCGTACCGGAGGTTTTTTTCAGCATTTCCCTGATGAACAGGCTTTCCTTCAAGGGCAATTTCAGGTCTGCAAGCTTCTTGCCGTCCATCATCTTCGATGTGGAATCCAAAAGAGTCCGAACGTCATAACAGGAGGCATACACTTCCGGGACGCCGCGGTCAACCTCAAGAAGCGTATACACCGCTTCCATAGCCGTCCGCACGGAATATTCAATCGTAAAGATCGTATCGCGCACGGTCTCGGCAAATTGACCTAAGAAAGCAAAATTGACGCATCCGTCCGGAACGACATCAGGCCTGTCACCTTTTGCCCTTGGCATAAAGAAGGCGGTAACATAAGGCATCATGCAGGGAATGCAGTGTGCGCCGTTAGTCGCCAATTCATCGATTTCCGACTCCGGAACGCCCATATGGTAGAGCCACTCTTCCGTGATTTCCTTTCCGGTGCAGTCCCTCATCGGCTTCTTGATGTAATCGCCCGGGATATCGGTAAACAGCCCGTATACCCAAACTACGATCTGATCCTTCGGCTGATCCTTGAAGTGCGGTTGACGGTTGACTGTATAACTCATGAGCCATTTTGAGTCTTTCGCGGTAATAATTCCGCCAGTCACCACTTTACCGCTGAACGGATCGCGTTTACATATTTTCTGAATATATTTGGGTATCCGCTCGTCAAGTGTCGTCACAGTCGCCGATTCCCAGTTGGTCGCGCGAATATCGGAGCAGAATTTGTCCGGATGGCCAAACGACGGGTCTTGTGCGGCAATATTTTTCCACAGCCGCCAGCTGATCGATTCAGAATCGTCGATTGCCGCAGGATGTTGATCGTCGCCATAGCTAGAGTTGTCGACATGACTTCCGTTTGTGACGAACACAAGGTCGTCCTCAATAAGATCGATGGATTCCTCTTTCCCGTCATGCAGGCAGTCGATCCTGACAGCAACCTTCTTTTTGCCATGAATATCGAAAATCACATTGGTCACAATGGTGTTGTAGTGAAACCGCACATTGCGCGATTCCAGATATTTGACCATAGGTAAGATCAATGAATCGTATTGGTTGTATTTCGTAAATTTGAGTGCTGAAAAATCAGGCAGACCTCCGATGTGGTGAATGAACCTCTGGATATAAAGCTTTACTTCAAGCGCGCTGTGCCAATTCTCAAAGGCAAACATCGTTCTCCAATAGAGCCAGAAATTTGATGAAAAAACCTCGTCGTCGAAAAATTCGTCTATTTTTTTGTCGTATAAATCTTCATCTCGCGTCATAAACAGATGGATGATTTCCATAGACGCCTTATCGGAAAGGCCAAATTTACCGTCGGTATGCGCGTCTTCGCCGCGGTTCACGGTCGCCCTCATCAGAGAATAGTTCGGATCGTGCTTGTTGAGCCGATAAAACTCGTCAAGCACCGAGGCATCCTCTATCTCAAGGGAAGGAATCGAGCGAAACAAATCCCATAGGCATTCGTGATGATTTTCCATTTCACGTCCGCCGCGCACGATAAAGCCTTTTTGCGGGTCGTTGATACCGTCGCAGGCGCCGCCGGATAAACCCGAGCCTTCCAGGATATGAATGTGCTCACCCTTCATCTGGCCGTCGCGCACCAGGAAACATGCCGCCGCGAGCGACCCGATCCCTGAGCCGACAATATAAGCGGATTTTTTGTCAACTCTCGCCGGCTTTTCGGGGCGGGCAAAGGCTTCGTAATTTCCATTGCTGTAATACATAAAAAGCACCTCTGAAATCTATTTTGTGCCTTTAGAATATATGATTTCCGCGATCCGGACAATAGACAAAACGGCGTTCGTGTTAAAACATTTAACATGAACGCCATTTTGTAAAAAAAACTTCATTCAAGAAAGCGCATTATGCAGAGCGGCTTGTGCGGCAGGTATTGTCAGTGCTGAAACTTATTCAGCGTCTTCTCGATATCACCGTGAATCAGAGTGTCAAGCCTTTCAATGATCAGCGACGGCTCTTCTTTCATACCCGTACGGATCCATTCCAACATAAGCCCGGTAAAGCCATATTTATAAAAATCGGCTATAAATTGCTTGTCTTCGGCTTTGATCGAAAGGCCTGCGGCCTTTTCTTCAACCACACCGATAAGCAGATTATAGGTTTCATTATATAAATAGCGCTCGAGCTGCTCCCGGCTTATGGAATGATAGGTGTTTGTTACAAAAGCCTTGTTGTCCTGTACATACTGAAAAATGTTCAAAAAGCCTTCCTGCCAGGTATCATAGGTTTTTTCCCCGTTGAGGGCCATCGTGGCCTCGCTTGTGAAAATCCACTCGATCAGATCATAGATATCCGCGAAATGGTAATAGAATGTCTGTCTTGTGATGCCGCAATCCTAAACGAAATCGTTAATCGTAATTTTAGAAAGCGGTTTTTTTATCAGCAATTTTTTGAGTGATGCCGCAATCGCTTTTTTTGTTGTCTGCGACATATAATGCCTCCGATCCTATCACAAAGCGGTCGTAACCTTTGCAATTGATTATTCGGCAAGGCTCTTAATCTTGCCGTAGGCTGAGAGATCGGTATAAAGCTCAGAGGTATAGGGATTGCGCTTTGTCTTCACAATATGTGCGATCATGTAAATCAGGACGGCCACATTGGCGAGCAGTGCCAAAAGGCTGACGACAAAGAGCGCTCTGGTGTCCGGCGAAGCCGACGCGACCTTGTAGATACCGGGAGCGACGTTCATCGTGTAGCCATTCGCCGCGACAAGGCCCTGCTTGATCGCAGCCTGCGTAATCCCATTGCTTGCGGCGGACTGCACCAGCCAGGGGCTTGCATCCTGGAAAGAGGGGAAAGTCTGTGCAAACATGCACCACAAAGCCAGCGTTTGCGCACGGTGCTGGAGCCACGCGCCTTTTCCGACCGTAAATGCGCACAGAGTCGGAGCAAGAAGCAGCGCGAATCCGCAGTACCACGCGTGGTCGGGCAGGCAGTTATAGGTATAGGCAAAGTTCCAGAGGTCATATGCGATAATCCAAAACCAAAGCATATCCGGCCAGAGCATGTCGCGGCTTTTGTCCTTCTTTGTAACGGCGCGGATACAGATGCCAAACCAGCCGGTGATGGTAATGATGTTGAGGATACCCGCAATGCCGTTCATATAGTTCCACGCGCCGCCGATATAATACTGCGTCTGGTTGTTGAGAAATTCGAGGACGGGGGTGGTATAATGGCCCACCTGGAAATCCCGGATGACAGCCTCGCAGATGTTGATGGCGATGATGAGCGGCGGAAAGCAGAGCGCGATTTTGTTCGTGGAAATCTTTTTGACATGGCGGATAAGCCAAAAGCCAATGCAGCCCGCCGTCGAGGAATAAACCTTGAAGAGATGGAACCAATCCATATAGGCTGTGCTGCGGAAAACAGTCAGCCACAGGACGGTCAGCACGATGGGCAGCACCACAAAGAAGCCGAAGCCGACCCATTTGAAGCGGCGGCCCGCTTCGTTAAGCAGGAAAAGACTGACGAAGACGCAGAGCCACACGAGGAGCACTAAAACAGTGGGGATGCCTTCATAAAAAACGAACATATCAGAATTCCTCCCATTCAGTCAAAACATTCGATTCTATCTGCAGACAATTTCGCTTACAATCATATCGTTGCCGCCGAGAATCTCTAAATCTTGTCCGCTGCAGCCGGGGCAGTGCAGATCATTCGCTGCGGCGTTGAAGACCAGCCCACAGCCCCGGCACTTAACAATGCCTGGAACCACGATAAGCTCAAGTGCCGTTTTCTCCATAAAGGTTTTGTAAACGGCAGCGGGATAGCACTCTTCAATATACCGGGGAACAACGCCGGAAAGCTCGCCGACCTCGATCACAATCTTTTCAACCTCGGTCAGATTCTCATCCCGCACGATCCCTTCAATGATGTGAACGAGCGCATTGAGGATACCCAATTCATGCATGGGATCAACCCTTCCCAAATCGGTCTCTCACCGAAGAGGCGACGATTTTTCCGCTGCGTCGGATGGCGTTAGCCGCAATTTTTACAGGCAGTTTTTCATAGGCATCGGGGGCCGAATGATAGGTGTGCTCAAGTCGGATGGCATCAAATTTGCACTTTGTCGTGCACATGCCGCAGCCGACGCACATGTAACTGTCCACTTGCACTGCGCCGCAACCAAGGCAGCGTTCGGTTTCCTTTTTAAGCTGCTCTTCCGTGAAAGTCAGGCGGTCATCCGCGAAACGGTCTGCCTTTTCTGTCGAATGGCCTGCCTGCTGACGGGGGGTATTGTCAAAGCTGAGGAGCGGCACGGTTACGTTGGCCTTGTCAAAGGCGTGATAATTCCGTCGGTCGCGGCCGAGTGTCAGAGTCTGGCCGGGCTGCACAAAGCGGTGAATTGAAATCGCGCCCTCTTTTCCGGCTGCGATGGCATGAATGGCAAATTGGGGGCCTGTGCGGCAGTCACCTCCTGCAAAGAGATCGGGCTCAGCTGTTTGAAGGGTCAGACCGTCGGCTATTGCACAATTGCCCCGCCCGAGCTGCACACGGCTTCCTTCGAGCAGCCCGCCCCACTGAATCGACTGCCCGATCGACAGCAGGACGGTATTCGCTTCGACAATCATGGTGTCGTTCTCATCGTATTGCGGAGCAAAGCGATGCTCCTGATCAAAAACAGAAACACATCGTTTGAACTCTACGCCGGTCACTTTTCCGTTCTCAGTGAGAATTTGTTTCGGCCCCCAGCCGTTGTTGAAAATTACGGTGTCACTTTCGGCTTCCGCAATCTCGTCATCAAGCGCAGGCATTTCCTTACGGCTCTCAAGGCAATAAAGTGCGGTGGAAGCGGCTCCTTCGCGTGTCGCGGTGCGTGCCACATCAATGGCCACGTTGCCGCCCCCGATGACAATAACCTTGCCCGAAAGCTTTGCCTCGTGCCCGAGGTTGACCTCACGCAGGAAGTCGATACCTGAAAGAACGCCCTCGGCGTCCTCGCCTTCAATATTCAGCCTGCGCCCGCCCTGCGCGCCGATGGCAAGGTAAAATGCCTCATAACCTTCGCGGCGCAGCGCATCCAGCGTGATATCATGCCCAACCTCAACGCCTGTCCTGAATTCAACACCCATTTTGCGCAGCACGTCGATTTCGGCGTTCAGCACATCCTTTTCCAGCCGGAAGGAAGGAATGCCCAGCGCGAGCATACCGCCCAGCTTTTCCTGCTTTTCAAAGACTGTGACGCGATAGCCGTCGATGGCGAGGAAATACGCGCAGGAAAGCCCCGCCGGGCCCGCGCCTATTACGGCGATCCGGTTGCCCAGATGGTAGCGCATGGGCGGAATGTAGCAGGCAGAGCTGTCGAGCTCCCTATCGGCAATGAACTTTTTGATTTCATCAATGGCAATCGGCTCGTCGATATCACCACGGGTGCACTCGCTTTCGCAGCCGTGGGGGCAGATGCGGCCGCAGACAGCAGGAAACGGGTTTTCCTTCTTGATGAGCTCGAGCGCTTCGGCGTAATTGCCCTGCGCCGCGAGCTTGATATAACCCTGGATGGCGATATGCGCCGGACAGGCAGTCTTGCAGGGGGACGTACCCTCTTCGGCGACATCCTCGCGGTTTTCGCGATAGTCAACATTCCAGTCTTTTTCGCTCCATTTGTGGTCACGCGCCGTATGCGCGGGGATCACGGGCGCAGGCTGTCTGGCACAAAGACGCTGGCCAAGTTTCAGCGCATTGGTAGGGCAGTTCTCGACGCACTGACCGCAGGCGACGCATTTTTCGGCATCCGCCACGGCACTAAAATTGGAACGGATCGCGTCCGGCGTTTTAAAAAACGTCGCCAGCCGCATGGAGAAGCAGGCGCAGCTGCAACAGTTGCAAATAGCCGCTGATTCGCCGAGGCCGTCCGTGCTCGGCATCTCGTGCATCAATCCATTGTCCTCGGCAAATTTGATGATCTCCTCCACTTCCCTGCGGCTGACTTGCCGCCCGCGGCCTGTACGGATGTAATACTCCGCACCGGTACCCATCTGGATGCAGATGTCTTTTTCCAGATGGCCGCATCCCTGGCCCAACACACGGCGGGATTGGCGGCAGGAGCAATCCGATACGCTGAACGTATCATATTTGTCAAGATAGTAGGAGAGGTGTTCCCACGGCTTTGTATCGGGAATGTCCCTGATTGCACTCTCAACAGGGATAACGCGCATCATGGCCAGCCCTTCCGGAAATAACGCCGCCATCGGCGCCAGACGTTTACGGGTATATTCCTCAAACGCCTTGCCGATCTCAGGATGGGCTTCAAGCTGCTCGCGGTTGTTGACCATCATCTCAAGCATCCCGGGCGCAAAGATATTGACAAAGTAACGATCCTTGCAATCTTCTTTGTCAGTCCATACCTTGCATACTCCGGTTTCAGCCAATTTTGCCAGCAGAGCCTCAACCTTTTCACGGGGCTTACCGCATTTTTCTACGATATATTCGAGAACGCGCGGCTGGCGCAGCCCGATTGCAAGAGCCACATCGGCCATTTCGTCGGTAACCACGGCGTCGAGTGCGTAGTATTCGGGGGCATTCTCGTCAATTTTGTTCATCGCGCCGGCGACGCCGCCTACCATCTTTGCCAGTTTTACAATTTTCGGTCTTAGTTGCGCCATTGTGTAACTCCCTTTCCATCAGCAGGTTTTTATCAAAGCGGTTTACTGCCCGCGCCAGGCTGAAATCTCACTGCACAGCCAGTCGCACCACAAATCAATGCCTTCGCCGGTGCGGGCACAGACCGGGATAATTTTTGCCTTTGGGTTTCGTAATCTGATATTGGTGACGCACTTTTTCATATCAAAATCAAAATACGGAAGAACGTCAAATAAATTAATGAGAACTAAATCGCACACCGAGAACATCAGCGGGTATTTGAGCGGCTTGTCGTCACCCTCCGGCACCGAGAGGATCATCGCGTTCTTGACAGCGCCGGTGTCAAACTCCGCCGGGCAGACAAGGTTGCCCACATTCTCGAGAATTGCAAGCTCCAGGTCGTCGGTTCCGAGAGCCTCGAGGCCTTGCCGGGTCATGTCGGCGTCGAGGTGGCACATGCCGCCCGTATGCAGCTGTATGACTTTCGCACCGAAGCTTTCTATTGTCCGCGCGTCGACATCCGAGTCAATATCCGCTTCCATCACGCCGATCTTCAGCTGATTCCCCAGTGTCTCAATTGTGCGCGACAACAGGGTCGTTTTACCCGCGCCGGGGCTTGACATCAGATTCAGCAAAAAAACCCGATGCTTTTTCAGTGTCTGTCTAAGCGCCTCAGCCCGACGGTCATTGTCTGCAAAGACACTCTTCTTGACCTGCAGAACTTTAAATTCGTCCATTGTTTCACACTTCCTTCTGAATGACGGCGAAAGTTTTGGCCTAATTCCATATCCGTGGTATTGCCAGACCTATAGCTTATTTTCTCACGTGTTGATATTATTATAACAAATATCCAATATACTTCAATAACTCTGTTGAAAGTTCGACGGTAATTCTAAAATTGACCGCTTGAATCCGTTCATATTGTATGGTAAAATGATTCTGGTTCTGGTCATGCCACAGCCACATAAGGGGGTGGATCTCATGGAATTTAAAAAACTCAGCGCACCCAGCCTCAAGGAAATGTTTATCGGCCAGATTCGTGAAAACATTCTGTCCGGGCAGCTATCGGTAGGCACGCAGCTCCCGACGGAGAGAGAGATCGCGCAACAAATGCAGGTCAGCCGGACGGTGGTCAACAGCGGCCTTGCAGAGCTCGAACGGCAAGGCTTTCTGGAAATACACCCGAGGCAAGGTGTTTTTGTGGCGGATTACGGGCGCAGCGGCAACATCAACACGCTCAACGCCATTATGGAATATCATAGCGAGACACTCGGCTACTCTGAGATCCGCTCGATTCTGGAGGTGCGCCGCGCGCTGGAGCATTTGGCGACGGATGCCGCGATCGAGGCGGCGACGGAAGAGAATATGGATCGCCTTCAGAGCCTTGTGGCCAATGTAGAGGCTGCCGCCACATACGTAGAGACAATCGAAGCGACTTTCGCTTTCCATCACGAGTTGGCTGTCATCGGCAACAACAGCATCCTGCCGCTCATCTATATTTCGTTTAAGCCCGTCGTTACCCAACTCTGGCTGCGGTTTTGCCGTCGCTTCGGCACGGACGCACTGTCTGATAACACACGTTCGCTTGCGCAGTGCATTATCGCGCGCGACCGTGAGGCCGCCAGACGCTGCACCGACGAGCATCTTGATAGCGCCATTCGCGGGCAACAGCAAATCTATTGATTACTTTGAAACGAAAAGGGCGGCAAAGGTTTTTCATACCCTGCCGCCCTGTGTGACATGAGTTTTATACATCCCCCCGCGGTTTCTGTGACGTGAATCGTGAGGAGGTACCTTAACCTTATCTTCATACCAACCCAAAAAGCGCTATCCGGGATCCGGTATCGCCGCTAATCTCACAGCAGAGCCTTCATCATCAGTGCCCTAACATGATACTGGCGCACCTTGAGACGCAATCGTTGCAAATAGAAACTTTCTCAGGCCCGACAAGTAATTTTTTAACCTGCGACTTATCTTTCCCGCAAAATGAACACTTGATTTGACGGTTGTCGCCGCTCTCTTTGCCTATTTCCATTTTCAGCAGGCTTTCGTTGCTGCCATCGTCCAATAAATAATTCGCCGTAACCTTGAGAAAATTGGCGATCGGTATAATGTATTCGATGTCCGGATAGCCGGTTTCACTTTCCCACCGGGATATTGCCTGGTTTGTCACTCCCAGCGCTTCGGCAAGCTGTTCCTGCGTGGCATTTTGAAGTTTGCGCAGTTCTTTTATCCGCGCCCCGATCTTGATATTCACAAATATTCCTCCATTCAGTTATTAACTGCCTGATAACCAAATTATATTATCTGAACAGGCAGAAAGCAATCGTGGATTAGTTAATACATATCAACGACTCGTTGATATTTTTGCGCCGCGATGCCTTGATTGCGTTTATGTGTCAACGATTCGTTTGTTTTACCAAACCCGACAGCCGGTCAGTTCCTTCCCTGACGATATAACCGTTTTCCGGCCCTGAAAAGTACCTTTTCGTGAAATCACACGGCCTGCCGGGCGAAAACGCCGCATAACGGAAGAAAGCAAGGGAAATCATCCCGAGAAGCGTGGCTTTCCAGCTCGCCAGGTGGAAATAAAACGGAAAGTCGAGAGTAACCCCCAACTTTCCGTTTTGTTCGAGCAACCGTATTATTACTGGAGTTGCGAAGCGATCTTTTCAGGAGTTATGACCGCCTGCCAATTTGTGCCGCCGTTTAGGATGCGATACAGTGTGTCCGTTTCATTGATATATGCGTAGCCTGTATGCTCGTTCACCATATCAAAATCTGAGATACTCTCACCGTAATTCCCATGAGGATTAACACTGAAAAAATCCGAGCCCCTGTTTGAGGTTTTAAAAATTGATTCACTGAGGCTGTTATAATAGCCAACGCCATCTGAGTAGAAGTACATGCTTCCCATCCCCCGGCCGGCACCACTCATTTTGCCGACTGCCACTTTTGTGCCGTTTGTCGGGTCATCTGAGCGAGCTCTGATGCTCCATGTTGAGCCTCCGTTGCGGGTATAATACAAAGTTTTCGGCGAAATGTTCCCCTGGCCGGTATATTCCATACACATAACATATCCTTCGGCTGCGGAAAGCCAGTACATTGCGGATAGACCCTGACGATGATAAACCGGCGGGGTCTTAATCGGTACCCATCCACTGCCTCCATTTACCGAGCGGTAAACTTTCAGGCTTCCGACATCGTCCTGCCCCTTCGGAAGTTCGCCGGCAGTAGCAAACAACACATTCAGTCCAACCGCTTGCAAACTCGCGATGTTGCCGTCTCCAAAGCGAATCGATGACCAATTCGCGCCGCCGTTGATAGTTTTCGCCAGCGTGTAGGCTGTGCTTCCCGGGTTGTCAGAGGTGTCTTCCAGGCAATAGCCCGCCTTTGTATTGATAAAATCCGCAAATGCGACGTTTGACTTATTGCTGATAGTTGCCCATGTGATGCCGCCGTCGGTCGTCTTAAGAAAATATTTTTTTACGCCTGTAATCGTGTCAGATTGGTCATTGAGCCCATTTGTAACATCAAAACTCATATATCCGGTGCTTTGGCTTAAAAAATCCATGTTTAAATGATATTGGGTATATGTCGGCGGAGATGAGCTATCCCTTGCTGGGGATTGAATACGGCTTTCCGTTGCCGAGAGCGTTGAGCCTGAAAAAGTTGCTGGCGTGGAGTCGCCGGTTTTGTTCTGCGCTGAGTTGCAGCCGGAAATGAACAAGATAACTGCCAAGGTCGTGCAAACTGTCGCAAAGGTCTTCACAGACTTTGTCCATTTCATCACGTTTCCTCCATA
>JARLHS010000059.1 GCA_031292115.1 Clostridia bacterium
GGCACGCCCGGGGCGCGGGAGTTGCGCGATTTCGCCCGCAATGCCGCCGCGCAGGAACAAGGGATGATCGCGGAATTCGCGCCCGAAAAGGGTTGGAGCATGCCCGCGAAGGGCCGCTTCAACCGGTATTGGGCCGTGAAAAACGCCGCCCTGGGCAGGGAAAGGGAATAACCGCGGCCCTTGTTCGAAAGGTGCGGCGCGCCCGGCGGGGAATATTCATTAAAAGGAAGGCTCGGTATCATGAGTATTGCGGCGTTCAAAGAGCTTGTCGCGGGAAGCGGCAATATTGTATTCTTCGGCGGGGCCGGCGTTTCAACGGAAAGCGAAATTCCCGATTTCAGAAGCGAGGGCGGCATCTACAGCGGCTCCGAATACCCATTCCCGCCCGAGATCATGCTCAGCCATGACTTTTTTTATTCCAACCCGAAGGAATTCTACCGCTTCTATTTTGGAAAGCTCGTCTACCCCGACGCAAAGCCAAACGCGGCGCACCGGGCGCTCGCGAGGCTCGAGCAGCGCGGCAAGCTGCGCGCCGTTGTTACGCAGAATGTCGACGGCCTGCACCAGATGGCCGGCAGCCGGAATGTGCTTGAGCTGCACGGCTCCGCGCTGCGCAACACCTGCACGAAATGCGGGGAGAAGTACGACCTCGGCTATATGCTGCGCTTTAAGGGCGGCGTGCCCGAATGCGGCCGGTGCGGCGGCATCATCAGGCCCGACATCGTGCTTTACGGCGAAGGCCTTGACGGCGATGTGATCGAGCAGTCGCTGCAGGCGATTTCACAGGCGGATATGCTCATCGTCGGCGGCACCTCGCTGGTCGTCTACCCCGCCGCCGGCCTGATCAATTATTACCACGGCAATAAACTTGTGCTGATCAATAAGAGCGGCACCAGCTGCGACAGCCGGGCCGCCCTGGTCTTTAACGACAGCATCGGGAAGGTGCTCTCCGAGGCGGCGGAAGCGTAGCGCTTTGCCCGGGGCGCTTGAGCGTGTCGATAAAGGAGCAGACAAAGAGGGGCGCGGGGGGATATCTAAAAATCCAAAGGATTTTTAGATATCCCACCGCTTCTGACGCCCGGCAGATGTGTAGGATGCACCCCACAGCCAGTGGGCAGGCAGCCGCGCTATTTTCTTTGCGCGCCGCAGGAACCTATTGTATTCATTATCAGTATAATGCTATGGAAACCTTAACGGAAAAGGTGACAGATATGCCATTAAGCGCAAGAGAGCTTTTAGCGAGACTGATTAAGTGCGAAGCGGGCGGCGAGGGTGACACCGGCATGAAGGCGGTTGCATCCGTGGTGATGAACCGGGTAAACGTGCCCTATGGCGAATACATGCGCGTTAATCAGGGTGACCTGCGCAAGGTAATCACGCAGCCGGGCCAATTCACCTGCCTTCAGGAGACGGTCGGCGGGCAGTACAATCCGCAGAATGTTTACAACATGAGCCCGGATCAGATCCATTATGACATTGCCGACTGGGTGATCGGCGGAGGCCTTCTCAACGCGGTGGGCGAATCGCTGTGGTATTTCAACCCCTACAACCCCGAGTGCCCACCGTATTTCCCAGCCAACGGCACGGGCCTGATCGACAATCGCATTCTTGAGCACTGCTTTTACACACCGACTCAGAAATATGCACAGACATAGGCGCTAAAGCCATCAGCCACAAAAAGGAGATTGTTTGTATGAACGGTTACACAACCCAGCAGGGCCAGCCGTGCTGCCAGCAGAATGCGCCATATGCGCCCTCTTCTGCGGCGCAGGGCACGGCTGATCTTTATTACCCGCCCATGGGCGACGCGCAGACACAGAGGGCGCCTACGGCACAGGCACCGTCGTCCATGCAGAATGTTTCCCCCTATCTCGTGCCGCAGTCGCCGCCGACGATGCCGGCCGCGCAGCCCGGCACCACGGCGGCACAGTACGGGGCCAGCCTCGCGCCGATCACGCCGCTGACACAGCCCGCCCCCATAACGCTCGAAAGCCTGCAGTATTTTAACGGCTATCTGCGCACGCAGATCGGCAGGAAAGTGACGGTCAATTTCCTGATCGGCACCAACACGTTCATCGATAAAACGGGCACGCTGCTCGGCGTCGGCGCAAACTACATCCTGCTTAGAGAGATCGAAACCGACGATGTGACCATGTGCGACTATTATTCAATCAAGTTCGTCCGGATTTATCATTGAAGAGCGCCTGCGGACATGAACGGGGGAGATTTCGGGTATCGGCATGCCGGTACGCGAAATCTCCCCCGTTTCCGGCAGCCCGGCTCCGGCACTCCCTGGATTTTTCACTGCAAACCGTATGAAATTTCATCTTTTTATGTTATACTATATTCCATAAACATGCGGATAATACGAATCTCCAACTAAAAAAGCGATAAAATCACTTTTTATTGCCGCTTTCAGCGGCGTGCAAAACGCGGCCCGCACCCGCTGAATATCACAGAAGAGTTGATTATGCGGCCGGGGATCGTATCATATACGGCCTTGATCGTCGAAGCGATCACATTGTCATAAAGCAAAGGAAGCGGTAACGTGCCCGATACGGCGCTATGCCCCATCAGGCTCCTCCCCGCCTGCAAGGATTACATCTGGGGTGGGACAAAGCTCAAGACCCTCTATCATAAGCATTCCGCGTTTGAGAAGGTGGCCGAAAGCTGGGAGCTTTCCTGCCACAAGGACGGCCTGAGCACGGTCGCAAACGGCGAATATGCCGGCCTAACGCTGCCCCGGTATCTCGAAGAAGCAGGCAGGGGCGTTCTTGGCACATCGTGCGAGCGGTTTAAGCAATTCCCGGTGCTCGTCAAGTTCATTGATGCGGCAGGAAGCCTCTCGGTGCAGGTGCACCCCGACGACGCCTATGCCCTTGCGCACGAGGGCGAAAGCGGCAAAAATGAAATGTGGTATATCGTCGATTGCGACGAGGGCTCAAAGCTCATCTACGGCTTCAGCCGCGCGGTGACCAAAGAGGAATTCCGCCTGCGCATTGAAAACAACACGCTGCTCGAGGTGCTCGAAAGTGTTCCCGTGGCAAAAGGCGACGTGTTTTTTATCCGTGCGGATACCATCCACGCCATCGGAAGCGGCATCGTGATCTGTGAGGTGCAGCAGAGCTCCAATTCCACCTACCGCGTCTATGATTTCGGGCGGCTCGGCGCCGACGGGAAGCCGCGCGCGCTGCAGATCGAAAAGGCGCTCGATGTCACAACCCGTCAGCCGGCTCCGCGCGTAGCGGCGCGCCCGCCAGCCCTGCTTTGCGAAGGCTACTCGGTGACGACGCTCGTGCGAAGCGAATATTTCATTACCGACCTGCTCGATATCCAAACCCGGGCCGAGCTCGACTCGGATGAGCGGACGTTCCGGTCGTTCACCTGTGTGGAAGGCGACTTCCGGCTCGAGAGCCGGGGCGGGCCGCTTGAGATCGAGACAGGCGCGACGGTCTTCGTCCCCGCCGGGGCGGGCAAATATGCGTTTACCGGCAGGGGGAAGCTCCTCTGCGTCCATTATTAAGTTTTACGGGGTGGGTTATGTTTTATATAGGGGTCGATCTGGGCGGGACAAAAATTGCCGTCGGTCTGGTTCAAAAGGACGGTGCCCTCATCGCCAAGAAATCCGCAAAGACCGATGCGGAAAGCTTCGCGCATATTATGGATACCATAGCCGACACCATTGCCGGGCTGCTCGAGGAAAACGGATTTTCGACGGAGGATGTTGAGGGGATCGGCATCGGCTGCCCGGGCTCGGTCGATTCGCGAAGCGGTGTCGTGATATACGCCAACAATATCAGGCTCGACAACGCGCCGGTCGCTCAGACGCTGCGCGCCCGTATCGGGAAACCGGTCTTTGTCAGCAACGACGCGAACTGCGCGGCGCTCGGTGAAAACGTCATGGGCGGGGCGAAGGGGCTCGACAATCTGGTGCTGATAACGCTCGGCACCGGCGTCGGCGGAGGCATTATCATTGACGGGAAGATATTCGACGGCAACAACGGCACCGGCGGCGAGCCGGGCCACAGCCTGCTGCGCATGAACGGCGAAGCGTGCACCTGCGGGCGCCGCGGCTGCTGGGAGGCGTATGCCTCCGCCACCGCACTCATCCGGCAGACGAAGGCTGCGATTGCGAGGCACCCCGAAAGCTCCATGAGCGGCGATGCACAGGTCAGCGGGCGCACCGCGTTTGAAGCCGCCAAGCGCGGCGACAAAGCGGGCAGGGCCGTCGTCGCGCGATACCTCAGGTATGTCGCGGAGGGCATTGTGAATATGGTCAATATCTTCCGCCCGGATATCGTGCTCATCGGCGGCGGAATCAGCCACGAGGGCGATTACATTCTCAGGCCCATCCAGCGTTTCGTCGACCGCCGCAGCTACGGTGCCGCGTATACCACGCCGCCGCGCGTGAAGCTCGCGACGCTCGGCAACGACGCGGGTATCATCGGCGCGGCGATGCTCTGCAGGGGGAAATAGGCGTGGAGTGCATACGGTACCGGCCCGCGCAGGTGTATATCGCGCTCATCGGTGCCTAAAAAAGGGCGCTTCGGAAATGACGGTGCGCCGGGAAACCGCGCGGCGGGGTTCGGCGTACCCCCCGACGAAAATTCACCCGATGATGAGCCCATGAAATATAGAATATCTCAAGAGTACAGGAGACCATGAGGATGCAGAAATTGCTCTATGTCGGTATAGGCGGATTTATAGGCGCTTGTTTACGATATATCATATCAACGGACTCTTCTAAAATATATGGGGCACAATTTCCGTTTGGGACACTCATCGTGAATGTTATCGGCGGAATCATGATCGGTCTCATCATGGAATTAAGTTTAGCAACCGATTCGATTTCCCCCAATTTACGATTATTCCTTACAACCGGCATCATGGGCGGCCTTACGACTTTTTCTACATTCAGCTATGAGACCGTGAGCCTCTTCAATGACGGAAGTTATCTGTTGGGCACATTAAATACCTGCCTGAATTTATTCCTGAGCATTGGCGGTGTTGTACTCGGAAAGTTTATCGCCCATATCATAACGGAGGTGCTTTGAATGAAAATCGAGGGAAAAGGCAAACTGCTGAAGATTTTTATCGGCGAATCCGATAGATGGCAGCACGAGGCACTCTATCACGTTATTATAAAAAAGATCAAAGAGCATGGCCTTGCAGGCGCGACAACCGTAAGGGGAATTGAGGGATTTGGCGCAAACAGCCGTGTTCATACAAAAAATATCGAGGTATTGTCACAAGACCTTCCAATCGTTATTGAGGTAATTGATACGGAGGAAAAGATCAATGAAATAATCAGCGTGATTGAGCCAATGATTACCGAAGGGCTCATGGTGATCATGCATGATGTTGAAATTGTCAAATATGCAAAATCGGATCAGAATAAGATCATTCACAGGTGAGGTAACAAGTCTGACGGAAGATTAAACTTGAATTTCAATGCTATTATTTATACGCAGCGGCTGCTTGCTGCTTCTTGACACCGGAGCCCTTTTACGCTATACTTGTTTACATTAAGTAAAAAAGACCGGAGGTACCCATGCCGAAGAATGCGGGTAACAGCGTCTATTTAAAGCGGTACAACCGCGCATTGCTGCTCGGGCTGGTGAGGGAGCACGGCAGCATTTCCCGCACCGCGCTCGCGCGCCTCACGGGGCTCGCGCCGAAATCGGTCTATGAGATCGCCGCGGGCCTGATCGACGACGGCTATCTTGACGGCGGCTCGGTCGGCGATTCAAACGGCGGCCGGCGGCCTGCCATGCTGTCGCTGCGGCGGAATTCGTTTTTCAGCATCGGCGTCGATATCGACGTCGGCTCGCTGCGAGCCGTGCTCATGGAGCTCACGGGCGGCGTGCTTTTTACAATGGATGCCGATGTGCCGGGGGGTACTTACGGAGATTTTCTCGATGCGATTGAGCAGGCCGTGGGCGGCATTATCCGCCGGCACTCCATCGCGCCCGATAGACTGCTCGGCGTGGGGGTCTCGGTGCCGGGGTTTATTGACCGCAAAACAGGGCGCATCCTCATGGCGCCCAACCTCGGCTGGGAAAACCGCGACATGGCCGCCGACCTCGGCCGGCGCCTCGGCTGCGCGCTGTTTGTTGAAAACGAGGCAATGGCGACGGCCGTCTGTGAGAAGTGGATCGGCTGCTGCCGTGACGACGCCGATTTCATCTGCATCAATATCAAGTCCGGCATCGGGGCGGGCATCTTTCTCGCCGATAAGCCCTATACGGGTGCGTCGGGCACCGCGGGGGAGATCGGCCACATCCCCGTGGAAAGGAACGGCCCGCTGTGTGGCTGCAAAAACCGCGGCTGCCTTGAAACGATGTGCTCGACACGCGCGCTTTTAAGTAAGGCCGCCGTACTCTACGGCCGGCCCTTCACGCTCGATGAGCTGATCGCGCTCGCGGAGCATGACGGGAAGGCGCGCGGAATCTTCACCACGGCCGCGGATTATCTTGCGCTCGTCATCACGGGCCTGATCAATGCGCTCAACCCTTCGCGCATCGTGCTGGGAAAGGACTTTGTGCGCTATTCCCACCTGATGCTCGGTGAAATTATCACCAGGACAGCCGCAACGGCGCTGCGCCATAGTTTCAGCGCCGCCGCGATCACGGTTTCGGGCTTCGCGCAGGATGATTCCGTGCTCGGCGCGGCGATCCTTCCCGTCAGGAACGTCTTCAGCCCATCATAATCTCCGGTCAAAAACCTGCGATACCTTTGCGAGATTCGCATTATTAAGGGAGAACAGTATAAATTATAAAGGAGCGAGACGACATGAAAGAGTTTTTCCCGCAGGTCAGAGAAATCCTCTACGAAGGCCCGAAAACCGATAACCCGTTTGCTTTTCGCTTTTATAATCCCGATGAGGTAATCGGCGGTAAAAAGATGCGCGAGCACCTGCGCTTTGCGATGTCCTACTGGCATACGTTCTGCGGCGAGGGCGTGGATATGTTCGGCGCGGGCACGCTCGATAAGTCGTTCGGCGGGAAAAATCCGATGGAGATCGCCCGAAACCGGGCCCACGCGGCGTTCGAGCTGCTTGACAAGCTCGGCCTCGATTATTACTGCTTCCACGACAGGGATATCGCGCCGGAGGCGCAGACGCTGCGGGAAACAAACGCCCGGCTCGATGAGATGACCGCGCTGCTTACGCAGCTCAACCGCGAGCACGGGAAAAAGGTGCTCTGGGGCACGGCAAACTGCTTCTACAATCCGCGGTACGCCGCCGGAGCCGGCACATCGCCCAGTGCGGAGGTTTTCGCATTCGCAGCGGCGCAGATCAAGAAGGCCATCGAGATCACCACGGCGCTCGGCGGCAGCGGATATGTTTTCTGGGGAGGGCGCGAGGGCTACGACACGCTGCTCAACACCGATATGGCCCTCGAGCAGGAAAACATGGCGCGCCTGCTGCGCATGGAGGCCGAATACGCGCGCAGCATCGGATTTAAGGGTGATTTCTACATCGAGCCCAAGCCGAAGGAGCCCACAAAGCACCAGTACGATTTCGACGCGGCGACGGTGATCGGCTTCTTAAAGAAGTTTGGCCTGGACGATATCTTCAAGCTCAATATCGAGGCAAACCACGCGACGCTCGCACAGCACACGTTTCAGCACGAGCTATGCGTCGCGCGCATCAACGGCGCTTTCGGCTCGATCGACGCAAATCAGGGCGACCCGCTGCTCGGCTGGGATACCGATCAATTTCCGACCAACGCCTACGACGCGGCGCTGTGCATGCTCGAGGTGCTGCGCGCGGGCGGCTTTGTAAACGGCGGCCTCAATTTCGACGCCAAGCTGCGCCGGGCCTCGTGCGACATGGACGATCTCTTCCATGCCTACATCGCGGGCATGGATACCTTCGCGCTCGGCCTGCGCATCGCGCTCAGGATCGTGGCCGACGGCAGGCTCGACGCCTTCGTCGCGCAGCGGTACTCCTCCTGGAAGACCGGTATCGGCGAACAGATCATTTCCGGCAGGGCGGGCATCGCGGAGCTTGAGCGGTTTGCGCTCGAAAAGGGCGATGTAATGCCCTCAAGCGGCAGGCAGGAATATCTTGAAAATCTTATCAACGGCATCCTGTTCACAGAATAAGGGGAGGGAACCGAAATGGCGTTTCTGATCGGCATCGACATCGGCACATCCGGCACCAAGACCGTGCTTTTTGACCTTGAAGGCAATACCGTCGCCTCGGCCCTGCGCGAATATCCGCTCTATCAGCCGCAGCAGGGCTGGGCGGAGCAGGAGCCCGAAGACTGGTGGCGGGCGGTTTGCGCGACGCTGCTTGAAGTGACGGGCAAAGTCGGCGTGTGTGCGCAGGAGATCAAGGGCATCGGCCTTTCGGGCCAGATGCACGGGCTTGTGATGCTCGGCGCGCAGGGGGAAGTGCTGCGCCGCAGCATCATCTGGTGCGACCAGCGCACCGCGCAGGAATGCGTTGAGATCACCGAAAAGACAGGCGCGCGGCGGCTCATCGAGATCACCGCAAACCCCGCGCTTACGGGCTTCACGGCCTCGAAGATCCTCTGGGTGCGCAACCATGAGCCGCAGGTCTATGAGCAGTGCCGCCATATCCTGCTGCCGAAGGATTATATCCGCTACAGGCTGACGGGCGAATTCGCCACCGAGGTTTCGGATGCCTCGGGCATGCAGCTGCTCGACATCCGCCGGCGCGACTGGTCGGATGAGCTGCTGCAGACGCTCGGCATCGATAAATCGCTGCTCGCCCCGGTGCATGAATCCATTGAGATCACGGCCTGCGTGAGCCGTGAGGCGGCGTCGCTCACGGGTCTGCGGGAGGGTACGCCCGTCGCGGGCGGAGCGGGTGACCAGGCTGCGGGCGCTGTCGGCAACGGCATCGTGCGCGAGGGTGTCCTTTCCTCCACGATCGGCACATCGGGCGTTGTTTTCGCGCACACCGATTCCCCGTGCATCGATCCGCAGGGCAGAATCCACACCTTCTGCCACGCCGTGCCCGGCGCATGGCACATCATGGGCGTGACGCAGGCGGCTGGACTTTCGCTAAAATGGTTCCGCGACAACTTCTGCTCCAATGAAAAGGAAACGGCCGCACTGCTCGGCATCGACCCGTATGTGCTGCTTGACAAAGAGGCGGGGCTCGTGCCCGCGGGCGCCAGTGGAATTTTTTACTTGCCATATCTGATGGGCGAGCGCACGCCGCACCTTGACCCGGATGCGCGCGGCGTTTTCTTCGGGCTCTCGGCCATCCATACGCGCAGGGATATGCTGCGCGCCGTCATGGAGGGCGTCGCCTACTCGCTGCGCGACTGCATGGAGGTCATCCGTCAGACGGGCGTCACCGCGGGCGAGGTGAGGGCCTCTGGCGGCGGCGGTCGGTCGGCGCTGTGGCGCCAGATGCAGGCCGACATGTTCGGCTGCCCCGTATGCACCGTCAACAGCAGCGAGGGCGGCGCGCTGGGCGTCGCATTGCTCGCGGGCGTGGGCGCAGGCGTCTGGGCGGATGTGAGGCAGGCGTGCGATGCCGTCATCCGCACCGGGGCGGCGCAGGAGCCCGATGCAGGGGCGGCCGGGATTTACTCAGCACGCTATGAGACCTATCGCGCGCTCTACGGCGCGCTCAAAGACCTTTTTTGAGCGAATAGGCAGGGATGAAAAGAGGGCCCCGGGCGTAAAAGCCCGGGGCCCCTTTTTTCCCGGTAAAGCCCGAGAATTAAATCATCACCAATTCTGCCTGACATAATAGACAAAATATTGTTGTTTATTCACTTGAAATCCATAAAAAATCGTACTAAAATAGTTGCGAAAGGGGAAAATAGGAAGAACAAACCAGAAACGTGATGCAAAACACCACGCGGAGGAAATTTATAGACATCGGGCCGCCGTGAGGCGGTATGGAGGGCAAAATGAAGGTCGTTTTTATCATTCCTGCTGACGATATCCGGCGCAGCAGGCTCTACAGGCTCGGAAATAGGTTTTACGGGCACTCGAACGCGATTACGGGGCCGCTGATACTTGGCAGGATCCTCAAGGATGCGGGCCACACCGTCGAAGTCTATGAGGAATTGTACCACGACATCAACCTCAAAAAGGCCGGGGATGCCGACGTAATCTGCTTTTATACCATGACGACGACGGCAGAGCGCGCCTACGCGCTCGCGGATGATTTCAGGCGCATTGGCAAGCGCGTGCTTATCGGCGGCATGCACGCGTCGGCTCTGCCCGAGGAGGCGCTCAGGCACGCCGATCAGGTGGTAGTTGGGGAGGCCGAACGCGTGATCGTTGACGTCGTCGAAGGGCGTATCACCGACAGGATTGTTAATGCACAGTGCCTCGAAAACCTTGACGATATCCCCTTCCCGGATTATTCGCTGCTTCAGGGGAAGCGCGAGGTTGCCAACGTCATGACGTCGCGCGGCTGCCCGTTCAGCTGTAATTTCTGCACCACCTCCCGGATGTTCGCGCCCTACCGCAGGCGAAGCCCTGAAAATGTGATCAGCGAGCTTCGGATGTATAAGGAGCAGGGCTTTAAATATGTCAATTTTGAAGACGACAATTTCACTGCCGATAAAGACCGCGCCAAGGAAATCCTGCGGCTCATGATCAAGAACCACCTGGTATTCCGCGAAACATTTTTCTTCGGGCGCACCGATATGGCGAAGGACGAGGAGCTGCTGCAGCTGCTGCACGACGCGCACCTCAACCGTGTGCTCGTCGGCATTGAATCTTTAAACCAGAAGTCACTCGATTACATCAACAAGAAGCAGAAAATCCAGGATATCGAGGAATGTTCGCAGGCGCTGCTGAAATACCGCATCCGCATGATCGCGAGCCTTGTGCTCGGCCTTGACTGCGACAGCGTGCAGGATATCCGCAACGGCGTAAAGTTCTGCAAAAAGATCCACGCCTACCAGCTGCAGCCCGCCGTCCTCACGCCTTTCCCGAATACGCCGGTCTACGAGCAGTTTGCAAAGGAAGGCCGCCTGCTTTCAAACGGCTGGTCGCATTTCGACATGATGACGGTGAATTTCCTCCCGAAAAATATGTCGTCATGGAAGTTGCAGAAGGAATTTCTGCATGCCGTGGCATCGTTTTACACCTTTGCCTCATCGTTCGTCATGCTGAAGTTCTTCGGGGTTGAAACCTGCCTGAGGCGGCTGGGGATGTGGCTCGTGATCAGGGTCGGCAGGGTCTGCGTCCTTTTCATATCGCTTGTGAAAAACGGAAACATCTTTAACCGGCTTCGTATGCAGAGCGTCAAAGCCCCGGGGGTTTTGCAGCCGCAGACCCCGAACGCCTGATCAGTGCGGGGAAGATATAGCGGGGGTAGTTGCAAAATAGGTTGCCGATAAAATTATGCACAAAAAGAATCTCTGGAGTACTCAAAATCGAGTTTCTCCAGAGATTTTGCTTTTACCCTTTAATGGGGGTACACGGTCAATCTGTACATATTGATTATTAAAAACTATTTTGCGATAGCCCCTTCGGGCATCATTCTTTTCCCTTGCTATTTTTTGAAATAAATAGATGAATGGTACCGTATAGCGCTGACAAAACCAAAAGAAAAGAGCCGATATCTTTGATTGTGCCTGACTTACCGAAAACGCCATAAAGGAACAAAACGGAACCCAACAATGCTGTAGTAACATACAAAATCAGTAAAAATCGTTTTAACATTACTCGTCATATCCCTTAGATGAAAATACCATAACAAATCATATTCAAGATGTTTGAGGATATAATGCCGTTGCTTTATACATCACAGTTCTGTTTTACGTCATAACGGTGATGTAATATTGACGAGCCAGACGCAATATACGATAGTTTAAAGAATCTTCTGCAAAAACGACTGTGTGCGTTCGTGTGTGGGATGCGCGAAAATCTCTTCCGGCGCGCCCTCCTCGAGGATGACGCCGTTATCCATGAAAATCACGCGGTTTGCCACTTCTCTCGCGAAGCCCATCTCGTGAGTCACGACGATCATTGTCATGCCGTCGTGCGCGAGCTGCTTCATGACCTCGAGCACCTCGCCGACAAGCTCCGGGTCAAGCGCCGACGTCGGCTCGTCAAAGAGCATGATCTTGGGCTGCATCGCGAGCGCGCGCGCGATCGCCACACGCTGCTGCTGCCCGCCTGAAAGCCGCGAGGGGTATTCGTCGCGCTTGTCTTCAAGCCCGACTTTTTTCAGCAGCTCTAAGCCGATTTCCTCCGCCTGCTTCTTTGGCATTTTGCGCACCGTGAGCGGCGCCTCAATGACATTCTGTATAACGGTCATATGCGGGAAAAGGTTGAAACGCTGAAAGACCATGCCGAGCTCCGCGCATACCTCCGACACCTTTTTCTGCGAGATGTTGTGCCGCACGCCGTTTTTTTCAATATTGTCGAGCACTTCGCCGTCGACGCTGATGCAGCCTGCGCTGATCCGCTCAAGATGGTTGAGGCAGCGCAGCAGCGTGCTTTTGCCCGAGCCGCTGGGGCCTATGATACAAAGAACCTCGCCCTTCGAAACCTCAAGGCTGATATCCTTTAAAACCTCGAGCTTTCCGAACGATTTGTATACATGTTCGATATTAATCATCGTCATCGCGGTTTCTCCTTATACTATTCTCCCATCAAAATACGGATAAAACCCGAATTTCAATGTCTGGAGCTGTGCGGCAGGGGGCAGCTTTCGCCGCCGGAGAGCCGTGCAAACCGATTTCGCAAAAACAGGATCTGCTTTTGCCCGTCGCTGAAGGCGGCGCTAAAAAGCGATCGATCGCTTTTTAATCGAGATCCATATTATTCGTAGGCCGAATACTTTTTCTCAAGCCTGCTGAAGACATAGGTGAAAACAGAGGTCATCGCAAGATAAAGGATTGCGGCCGGCAGATAATAGATCGCCTGGCCGGAAGAATTCGCGCGGCTGGAGGTGACGAACATCAGCTCCGTCATGCCGATATTGCAGACCAGCGAGGTGTCCTTGAGCAGCGCGATGAATTCGTTGCCCACCGGCGGGATCAGCCTGCGGTAGGATTGCGGCACGATAATGCGCCGCATAGCCTGGCCGTAGGTCATGCCGAGCGCCCTCGAGGCTTCCATCTGCCCCTTGTCGATCGACTGTATGGCCGCGCGGATGATTTCCGCGAGATAGGCGCCGGAATTCAGGCTCAGCGCGACGAATGAGGCAAAGTATTGGCCCATCGGCACATGGATGAGCATAGGCAGCTCATAAAAGATGAAAAACAGCTGCAGCAGAAGCGGGGTTCCTCTGAAAAACCATATGTAGAATTGTGAAAACTTATTAAGGGCAAAATTCTTCGAAAGTCTCGCCAGCGCAAGCAGCAGACCGAGAATAATGCCGAAAAAGACCGAGACAACCGTCAGCAACAAAGTGACCCCGGCGCCCTTTAACATTGCCGGCAGGATTAGTATCAAACCGTTGAGATCCATTTTTTCAACTCCCACGCTTTAAGCGAGGAGGCCGATACGGCATTTCGCCGCTCGGCCACCTCCGGTTTACTTTACTGTCAGGTCAGCTGAGTGTCTTATAATTCGTATTGATATCGCTTGTCAGGTCGCTGCCAAACCATTTTTCCGATAAGGTCTTCATGGTGCCGTTTGCGACGATCGTATCGATCGCAGTCTGAACGCGGTCGCGCAGCGCGGTGTCGTCCTTGCGCAGGCAGATGCCGCAGGGCTCGTTCGTCAGTTTCACGGCAGCCGCCGCGTAATCCTTCGGACTCGTCTTGATATAGTACTGGCCGACGACCTCGTCGACAATCACGGCGTCAATGCTGCCTGCTTTCATCGCGGCAAAAGGCTCGAGTACCGTCGGATAGGTGCTCAGTTTCATTTTCACATTGTGCTTTTCGATCAGCGTGGTGGCGGAATCGTTCGCAGTCGTGCCCACCTGTACGCCGACTTTTTTACTGGCGAGATCGGTATCCGCCTTAATGGAGTTATCCCCCGGCTTGACGACGATCATCTGCGCGTTTGAGATATAGGGCTTGGTGAAGGAATAACTTTTCAGACGATCGGGTGTGATGCTGACGGAGGAAATGATGCAGTCGTACTTATAGGTTTTGAGACCCTGGAAGATACCGTCCCAATCAATTTTGACAAACTTGGTGGGGATGCCGAGCTGCTTGGCGATGGCGTTGGCGAAATCAACGTCGAAGCCGACAAGATCACCCTTGGAATCGCTGAACTCCATCGGCGGATAGGAGGCGTCAACCCCGATGGTGAGAGTCGTGACATCTGCCGTTTCCTTGTGGCAGCCGGAGGCGGAAAAGACAAGAACCATGGATAAAACCGCGAGCATGACCGCTAAGGTTTTTTTCATTCTGAACGCTCCTCTTCTATGTTTTACTCTGATAACCTGATAAAGCCATATTGCCAAATAAATACCTGCCATGCATGGTCTTGCGTAGCTGAAAGTTTGAAAGATCAATCTTTCAAACAGAAGTTATGTCCTTTCGCGCCGCAGAGCATGGCGCGAATCTGCCTCGCGACCGGGAGCCGCGATGAAACTCAGACAAAACATCCCGGTCTCAGTGCGAATGGATGGTCATATCAATGCAGTGCCGGAAGAGCCGGGGTCAATCAGACGCGGGTAGCTTCCGTTCATCTGACGGGACGGCAGCCGTGCCGGATTTCAGTTTCAGCCGTTGAGCTTTTTGAGGATGGAATCCTTGAGCTTTGCGTTGATGCCGATGAGGGTTGCCCCGTCACCGATGAGTGCGCGCCTGATACAGGAAATTTCCTGCTCCGTGAGCAGGATGGTCCTGCCCTTGGAGGCGGCCTTCATTTTTTGGAGCACCTGCGCGACAACGGCATTCGCCGCCTCGCTGCTCTCAAAATAATAGACCTCCATGGAAGCGTCGAAGGTGCCGCCATTCTGTTCATAGATCTCGGTGAGAAGCGGTACGCCGATTTTTGCCTCCGCGGAGATATCCGCTATTTTATACAGCCCGCGGTAATCGATGTAGCACTTTCCCTCATGCCTGCCTGAGCTTCTTACAATGAAATGCATCGTATCGAACAATTTCTCACGCCCCTCCGCCGCACCCGGCCTTAAAATGAATAAATATAAGCTTCAAAAGTATATAGCTAATCATAATAGATTGAGCGGTAAATTGCAATAGCCGCCGCCGAATTCGCACGCTTTTGGCAGAAAACCTGTAATTGATGCGCCGGGGGCAAAATTTTTGGTGACCCGGCATAAAAAAGCGCGCCGCTTCACAGATCGTGAAGCGGCGCTGCTTCTGAACTGACGATCATTCGGATTATTCAGCCGTTTTTGTGTCAGGCTCCTTTTTGAAAGCGAAAAACCGCTGGCCAAGGTAGTTGAGCGCGGTGAAAATGACCTGAGCCACCAGAATGGCGATATAGCCCACAACCTTGTCGCTGACGACGGTATTCAGCCGAAGAAGATCGAGAAGGAACTCCGTCAGAGGCTTGGTCGCGACATTCGCAATCACATAGCATACAGAGATGACCAGAGCAAACCGCAGGATGCTTTGCAGAATCGGCCCCTTGTGGGTGAAGGTGAACCTTCTGTTGAGGATGTAGGCCGAAACGCTGCAGATCGCGTATGCGATGGAGGAGGATGCCCACCTGCAATCGGTGATGTTAAAATGGTTTGCGTAAAAGAGATTATACAGCAGATAGGTGATACCGAGACTGAGTACCGTATTGAATGCGCCGACGCAAAGAAAAATCAGGAAGCTTCTGTCGAAAAAAAGCCTAAAGAATTTTTTCATAGGGGCCTCTGTCCTGTCTGATCGAATATGAGCATTATAGCATATCATTCGGCGGATGGCAAGCAGAAATTCAGGCCGGCCGACACCATGCCGATGCCGCGCGTTTCCCGGCGAAATCCGTTGAAATTAAATGGCAGGCGCGCGGGTGCTGCCGGGCTGTGATTCCGCTCACCGGGCACCATGGCGGGTTAATACGCCTTCCCCCAGTAGACGAGCTCCTTCGCAGGCTCGCCGCAGCATACGCATTTTTCGGATATGCGCTGCTGTTCAAACGGAATGCAGCGGGAGGAAACGCCGGCGACTTCCTTGAGCCGCTGCTCGCACTCCGTGCTGCCGCACCACATGGCGCGGATAAAGCCGGGTTTTGTGGCCGCCGTGGACATAAAGCCGTCGAGATCGGTGCAGTCATAGGTCATGCTCTCGCGCCGCGCGAGCGCCGCGTCGTAAAGTGAATTGCGGTAGTCTTCAAGCAGTCTTTCAATCGTCGGCTCAAGCTCGTCGAGCGGGCAGACGATCTTTTCGCGCGTATCGCGCCGCACAAGCACGCACTGGCCATTCTGGAGGTCGCGCGGCCCGATTTCGAGACGCAGCGGCACGCCCTTCATTTCATGCTCCGCAAACTTCCAGCCGGGGGATTGCTCGCTGTCGTCGAGCTTGACGCGGAAGGTACGGCCGAGGCTCATTTTAAGCTCCGCCGCCTTTTCAGCGACGCCCGCCTTATGAGCGGCGATGGGCACGATGACGAGCTGCACGGGCGCCACGGCTGGGGGAAGCACCAGGCCGTTGTCGTCGCCGTGCGCCATGATGATGGCGCCCAGAATGCGCGTCGAAACTCCCCATGAGGTCTGGAACGGCGTCTGGAGCGTGTTGTCGCGCCCTGTGAACTGGATTCCGAATGCCCTGGCAAAACCATCGCCGAAATAATGCGACGTGCCGCTCTGCAGCGCCTTGCCGTCGTGCATCAGCGCCTCGATGGCGTAGGTCGCCACCGCGCCCGCGAATTTTTCACTCTCGGTCTTGCGCCCCTTGATGACCGGGATGGCAAGCACGCGTTCACACAGATCGGCATAGATGTCGAGCATGCGCACCGTCTCCGCCTGCGCCTATTCGGCAGTCTCATGCATCGTATGCCCTTCCTGCCAAAGGAATTCGCGCGAGCGCAGGAACGGGCGGGTCGTCTTTTCCCAGCGCACCACCGAGCACCATTGGTTATAAAGCTTGGGCAGTTCGCGCCAGCTGTGGATGATGTGCGAGTAATGCTCGCAAAACAGCGTTTCGGAGGTCGGGCGCACACAGAGCCGCTCCTCAAGCGGCTCGGAGCCGCCATGCGTCACCCACGCCACCTCGGGCGCGAA
>JARLHS010000060.1 GCA_031292115.1 Clostridia bacterium
ACAACTGAATAAATAATTAATATAAGAGCAGTTGTATATAGAGAACGGGCTAAACGCCAAAGCGCGTGCAAACTTTTGCTTCGCAACTGCACATGCGCAATATATAACAGAATCGCTTAGTGCTTATGTAAGATATACTAAAATCTTATTCTGTTATATATAAATGAAAATCAATATGATCGCTTTTTTAATCGGAGATCAGTATTACCGCCCTATGCTGCTTTTTCCACTTGAATAATGGCGTTGTTTATTATATAATAGATAAACTCCAGGTGTTTATCTATTTGGCACAGTCTGAAAAGGAAGGTACACGAAATGTTTGAAGATAATATGACAATGCCGGTGCTTGCTTTGCGGGGTATCGCGGTTTTTCCGGGCATGATGCTGCATTTTGACGTGGGCCGTAAAAAATCCGTCGTCGCGATGAACGAGGCCATGAAAAACGACCAGGAGATCTTCCTCGTGGCACAGCTTGATATCCGTGAGGACGACCCTGCGCCGCAGGAGCTCTACAAAATGGGCACCATTGCACGGATCAAACAGCTGCTGCATCTGCCGGGCGAGGGGGTCCGCGTGCTCGTCGAGGGCGTGAGCAGGGCGCGGCTTTTGGAGATTACGCAGGAAGAGCCCTATTACATAGGCATCATTGAAAAATGCGAAACGAAGCATGCGGCGGAGGCAAACGGCCGAAGGGCTCAGGCGCTCATCCGCAGCGCCCAGCGGATGGTGGGCGAATATTCGGAAAGCGGCCCCAAGCTGCCGCAGGAGCTCGTCACAACCATTCTTGCCGCTGAAAACGCCGGCGACGTCGCCGATTATATCGCGTCAAATATCTTCCTGAAGCTTGAAGACAAGCAGTCGATACTCGAGGAGCTCAGCGAAAACAAGCGGCTTGAGCTGGTGCTCAAGATACTTGAGCGTGAAATCAGGATACTTGAGATCGAGAACGACATCAACGCGAAGGTTCGCGAGCAGATTGACAAAAACCAGCGGGATTATTTCCTCCGCGAGCAGTTTAAAACCATTGCAAACGAGCTTGGCGAGGGTGACAACCCGCAGGATGAGGCGTTTGAGTATCATGAGCGCATCGCGAAGCTCAGGCTGCCGGATGAAGCCGCCATCAAGCTGCACAAAGAAGCGGAGCGGCTGATGAAAATGCCGTTCGGCTCACATGAGGCGACGGTGGTGCGCACCTGGCTCGACACCTGCCTTGAGCTGCCGTGGAACAAAGCCTCCAAGGAAAAAACCGATCTTGAATATTCGCGCAAGGTGCTGGAAAACGACCATTACGGCCTTGAAAAAGTCAAGGAACGCATCCTCGAATTTATCGCCGTGCGCAAGCTGAATCCCGATATCCGCGGGCAGATCATCTGCTTTGTGGGCCCTCCGGGAGTGGGCAAGACCTCAATCGGGAAATCCATCGCCCGTGCGATGGGCAGGAAATATACGCGCGTTTCGCTTGGCGGAGTGCGCGACGAGGCCGACATCCGCGGCCACCGCAAGACATACATAGGCGCGATGCCCGGCCGCATCATCAATGCGGTGACGCTCGCGGGCACTAATAATCCGCTGATCCTGCTCGACGAGGTCGACAAGCTCTGCAGCGACATGAGAGGCGATCCTTCTTCTGCGCTGCTCGAGGTGCTCGACGCGGAGCAGAACTTTGCCTTCCGCGATCATTTTATCGAGCTGCCGTTCGATCTGAGCAACGTGGTCTTTATCACGACGGCCAATACCACCGAAACCATCCCCGAGCCGCTGCTCGACAGGATGGAAGTCATCCCGATTTCAAGCTATACGCGTGAGGAAAAATACAACATCGCACTGCGCCACCTGCTGTTAAAACAGCTCAAGCGCCATGGGCTCAGCAAGCGCACGGTGAAGATTGAAAATGAAGCGATCTATGGGCTGATTGATTATTATACGCGCGAAGCCGGCGTAAGAGGCCTTGAACGCCAGATTGCCTCGCTTTGCCGCAAAGCGGCCAAGCAGGTCGCGGTTGGCGGTAAAACGCCCGTGGTGATCAGGGCGGATGATCTGGAGCGACTGCTGGGGCCGAAAAAATACAAGACCGAATCCATTTCGGAGATCGATGAGGTGGGTGTCGTCACCGGCCTTGCCTGGACGCAGGTGGGCGGCGAAACAATGCCGATTGAAGTCGCTGTGCTCGACGGCTCCGGCAAGCTCGAGCTGACAGGGTCGCTTGGCGACGTGATGAAGGAATCCGCAAAGGCGGCGATCAGCTACATCCGCAGCCGTGCGAAGGAGCTGCACATCGAAGGCGAATTTTACAAAAACAAAGATATCCACATCCATGTGCCCGAGGGCGCGATCCCCAAGGACGGCCCTTCGGCGGGCATCACGATGGCAACTGCGCTCGTCTCGGCGCTGCTGGAGCTGCCCGTGCGCCACAATGTTGCGATGACAGGCGAGATCACGCTGCGCGGGCGCGTGCTGCCAATCGGCGGCCTGCGGGAAAAGACGATGGCCGCTTACCGCGCCGGTATCGGCACCGTCATCATCCCGAAGGATAACTTCGCCGATCTTTCCGAGCTTGAAAGCATCGTGCGCGAGCATATCTCCTTTGTCACGGCGGATTCCATGGAGAAGGTGCTCAACACCGCGATTATCTTCCCCGAGGCCGCAGCCGAAAAGAAGGAGACCTGCGCGAAACCCCTTCCCAATACGCTCCCGATGATCGAAAGCGACCGTACAATGCCGTCGATCAGGCAGTAAATTGAATACCCGGCCTGCGGAAACCGCGCCATTGGGAAGAGCGGCCCGAAACGGGCCGACGCCTGAAGGAGGATGGATACGGGGATGGGTGTGCAGTGGGTTACCCAGCTTGAATTTCTGTTAAGGCTCGTTGTCGCGGGTTTATGCGGCGGTCTCATCGGGTATGAGCGCAAAAACCGGCTCAAGGAAGCGGGCATACGCACGCATCTGATCGTAGCGCTGGGCGCGGCGCTGATTATGATCATTTCGAAGTATGGGTTCAGCGACGTACTGGACATCAAGGGCTATTCGGTCGACCCCACGCGTATCGCGGCCCAGATCGTGAGCGGGATCGGCTTCCTCGGCGCGGGCATGATTTTTGTCAGAAAACAGGCGGTGAGCGGCCTGACAACCGCAGCGGGTATCTGGGCCACGGCGGGGGTAGGCATGGCCATCGGGGCAAGGCTTTATTTCATCGGCATTGCAGCGACGGTGCTGATTCTGATCGCTCAGGTCCTGTTTCACAGAGGGTTCAGGTGGCTCCATCTGCCAACGGTGGAGCTGATCACCATACAGATTGAAGATAGCACGGATGCGATTGCATACATCCAGGATATATTGCCGGGGAACCATATCGAAATCATCAATATCAAAGCCGAAAAAATGGGCAACGGCTGCATCGAGCTTGAAACCTATGTCAAACTGCCCCAGAAATACGATCTCTCAAAGCTGATGAATCTTTTTAAGGATAATCCGCATGTAAAATCCATAGAATATTGATTTGCAAGTGTTTACATTGAACGTGGAGGCATGCCTTGAATTTTATTAACGCGGAGCTTATAAAAACCGCATACACGCCCGAGCAGATCCCGCCCCAGGAACGCGCGGAGGTCATTTTCTGCGGGCGTTCCAATGTCGGAAAATCATCGCTGATTAATAGGCTCCTGGGGCGCAAGGCGCTTGCACGCGTCAGCGGCGAGCCGGGAAAGACCGTATCGGTGAATTATTACCTTTGCGGCGGCGTCTTTTTTGTCGATCTGCCGGGTTATGGGTTTGCTCGCGTTTCAAAAGAGGAAAAAGATAAGTGGGCGGAGCTTGCGGAGGCATATTTTTCCGATGGCCGCAGCATCGCGCTGGCCATGTCGCTTGTCGATGTCCGCCGCGGGCCGACGCCCGACGACCTCCAGATGCTTGAGTTTCTTTCGCAGCGCGGCATTCGCAGCGTTGTTGTGCTCACAAAAGGGGACAAGCTCAAAAAGTCGGAGCTGGAGCAGCGTCTCTCGGCTCTCCCGGCCGAGCTTTCGCCCGCGGGGGAAATACCATTCATTGTGACCTCTGCCAAGAGCGGGCAGGGTATCGGCGAGCTGAGGGGCTATATTGCGAAGTGCACCGGAGCCTGACGGGCTCCTTTTTGCGTCAGTCGGCATAAGATGTCGCATGGGTACTCATATCTATCAGCCAGAGTAAATCATCAATCGTTGATTCTTAATGATATAAGAACAGGCTGAACGGCATAGCGCGTGCGATTTTTCGCTTTGCGGAATGCGCCTGCGCAAAGATTACGCAAAAACCTTATCCTATGAAAAATCAGATCAAATATTTGTTGTGTTATACATAGCATGAAAGATGGGAGAATTGACATGTTTGTCTCGGAATGCCTGGGCGTCAATGAGAAGGGCCACCTTACCATCGGAGGCTGCGACACGCTTGAGCTTGCCGCCGAATACTCGACGCCGCTTTATGTGATGGAAGAATCCACTATCAGGGAGAGCTGCAGGCTCTACAAAAATTCAATTGAAAAATACTACGGTGGACGCGGGCTTGTGCTTTACGCAAGCAAGGCATTTTGCTGTAAGGAAATCTACCGTATCATCGATTCGGAGGGCGTTGGGGCGGATGTCGTTTCCGCGGGGGAGATCTGCACGGCGCTCAGCGTGGGCTTCCCGCCCGAGAAGCTCTATTTTCACGGCAACAACAAAACCGCCGCAGAGCTTAAATATGCGCTTGAGAGCGGTGTTGGCCGCATTGTCGTCGACAATTTCGAGGAGCTCACGCTGCTTGACGCCATCGCGGGCCGGCTGGGAAAG
>JARLHS010000061.1 GCA_031292115.1 Clostridia bacterium
CGGCACGCCGGTCATCTACGGAGCGGCCTGGACGACTTATGAGATGAAGCAGGCCAACGTGCTTATCGGCAGGACGGAATCGTCGCTGCTGCGCATCGCGGGCGCCCAGATGGCGCACTTTTACAGGATCCCCAGCCATACCACGGCGCCGGATACCGATTCAAACCTTCTCGACGAGCAGATGGCCTGGGAAAAAATGCTCAGTACCGTGGCCGGCATTGTCGGAGCCAACGATCTGATCGTCAACCTCGGCATGTTCGGCACAGGCATGAGCATCAGTATGAAACAGCTGGTCATGGATAATGAGATCTGCCGGACAGTCCGCAGGTTCCTGCGCGGTATCGAGGTCAGCAAAGAGACCATCGCCGCCGACGTGATTGCGCAGGTCGGGCCCAGAGGCACGTTCCTGATGGAAGACCACACGCTGGAATACCTCTACAACGGCGAGCATATCGATCTGCCGGTATCCAACGGCGCGAACTATGAAACGTGGAAATCCAAAGGCATGCCGGGCATTACGCAGCGCGCGGACGACATCGCGGCGGATATCCTCAAAAAAGGCAACAAAAGCCCACTCGACGAGGCGGCAAAGAAGGAGCTCTCGGATATTATCGCAAAGTACGAGATGCAATTAGGGCTGAAGGGGTGACCTGTTCATGATACCTGAAATAGGTCTTGTCGCTCTTGCGGGCGAGTATGAAGTGGGGTTCAGCGATACGCCTGCGCTGCTGCAAAGGGCCGCTGCCTCGTTGCGGGGCTGCGGTTTCAAGGTCGCCGCGGCGCCGGAAGTCATGCACGACTCCGAGTCGGTAAAAAAGGATGCCGAGGCTCTTTCGCGGGAGAGCTTTGACGTTTTGTGCGTCTGTGTCGGGACCTGGAGCGAAGATCATCATCTGCTCGATCTGATGGAATATTTTGATAAGCCGGTCATATTGTGGGCTTTCCCCGCAGTAGAGACCGGCTCTCTATGTGGCGTGCAGCAGATCTGCTGTGTTCTCAAGGAGCTCGACAAGACGTACTTTTACGTTTACGGCGAGCCTGACAGCACGCAGGTGCTCAGGGAGATCGGCGAGATTTCAAGGGCCGTCGCTCTGAAGAACCGCCTCAGACATGTGAAAATCGGCACAATCGGAGGGCGCGTCAAGGGAATGACCGAGGTCGCCTTCGATGAGCTCGAGATCAAGGAAAGGACGGGCGTACGCATTGTCAACCTCGATGAGGAGGAGCTGACCGCTGCATACGACCATGCCATTGAAAGTAAGGCGGCGGAGCGCTGGGAACAGCTCCGCAGGGAAGCGGGAAAGGTAACGTCGACACAGGCCCACGGAGTCGAAGCGCTCCGCTACTATCTGGCAATGAAGGCCTTGATTGCGGAATACGGCCTTGAAGGCATCGTCGTCAAATGCTACCCCAGGTACATGGGAAAGATATGTCTCGGCTACTCGCTTCTCTCAGAGGAAGGGTACGTCTGCGGGTGCGAGGGCGATGTCAACAGCACCGTTTTAATGAAGATTCTCCGTGAGCTCACCGGAAAACCGATTCACAACACCGATCTGCTTTACCCAGATGAAGAGCTCAACACCATACTTTTTTCTCACTGCGGATCGGGAGGCTTCTCCATTGCCGCAGACGCGCAATCCATACACCTCGCGCCGGTCAGGCTGGCTGAAAGCGGCGTGTGTGCACGGTTCCCGGCCAAGACCGGGGCTGTGACGCTTGCAAATCTCGTGGGCCGCAGAGGGACGATGCGCATGTCCGTCGGCAGCGGGGAATCGGTGGCGTGCGGTATGGAATTCCCGGGGAACCCGCTGAAAATACAGTTTGCCGCAAAGGTCGGAGAGCTCAACCGCCGTATCGCGTACGAGGGCATCGGTCACCACTGGATGTGCGGATACGGCGATGTCACGAGGGAATTGGAGCACTTTTGCAGGCTTTGCGGGATAAAACTGATTCAGCTGTGATGGCATCCCTCTTTGGGATGACGAGTGGACAGAGATATGAAGAAATGCCGGCAGTTATTTTCGATCGCGGCAGCGGCCAAGCCATAAGATTGTCCAGGGGGGCAAATAAAAAAATCCCCGGCCAAAGACGGTAAAGCTGCTGCTTCAATAAAAAACAGGGGGGATTCTAATGTCAAGATCCAGGAAAAAAGGGCTACCATTTATCAAAATCGTGGCAATCCTGATCGCATGCACCGCAATCGCTTCCATTACTGCAGGCTGCAGCGGCGGCGGCAGCGCGAAGAAAACACTCAACATCCTCTGCTTCCAGGGCTATGCCGACGACACCTGGGTGAAACCGTTCGAGAAACAGTACAACTGCACGGTCAATGTCACCTATGCGGGAACCGTTGAAGAGATGTACACCAAAGCAAAAGCCGGCGGGGGCCAGTATGACATCCTTTCGACCGACTGCGGCTCCGTGCAGCGCTATTACGAGGCCGGGCTTATCCAGCCGCTCGACATGGGCCAGATCCCGAATACCTCAAAGCTCAGCCAATTCTTCCAGAAAAATGCGGATTATAAGACCATCGACGGTAAAGTCTATCATTCCCCGATCGTGTGGGGCTCCAACAACGTCGTTTACAACAAGGATAAACTCGGAACATTGCCCGACTCATGGAGCGTTTTGTGGGATCCCAAGTATAAGGGCGAAGTGTCGGTGACCGACGAGGCCAACAACAATGTCGTCACGACGGCGATTTATCTTGGATTCAAGGATCCGTACAACCTTACGACGGATCAGCTCAATCAGGTAAAGGCAAAGCTCATCGCGCTCAAGAATAACTGCCGCGAGCTGACAAACGGCTTCGATTCCGAAAAGAACGCACTGAGCACCGGCGAAACGCTGGCATCTGTTTCCGGCTATGATTCAGGCCTGATTCTGTATCTCAAGAATACGGCAAAAATGAACGTTGGACGCATCATGCCCAAAGAAGGCATCTATATCTGGATCGACGGCTGGGTCCTGCTCAAGGGAGCGAAGTCCCCGGATCTTGCCCAGGATTATATGAACTATATTCTATCCGACGAAGTGCAGATCGATCTTGCAAAATCACTGAGCTTCGGAGCGGTGACACCTGCCGCCAAGAGCGCGCTGGATCCTTATGTCTGCAGCCTGACCGACTATGACAACATCGACAACATCAAGGTTCCCATTTTCATCATGAAGAACCCGGAGAATGTGGATCTCAGAACTCAGATCTGGAACGATGCGAAGGCCGCGTCATAACCGGCGACCCACGCGATATTCAAAGGATATGGTACCTGCATTCAATAGGTGCCGGGTCCTGTGCTTCGGCCTGAACAGGCCGGAATCCTAACCTCACCGCGTATTCATCTTCAAGCCGGGGGCCGGTGCGAAAATCCGGCCCCGGTTTTGATGTTTGACCGGTTTCAATTCTGTAGAATCAAGGCGAAAGGGTGTCGAAATGGAAGAGGAAAACTTTGAAATAGAGCTTCAGAATATCAGAAAAGTATATGGCGACCTGATCGCGGTGGACAACAGCAGCTTTAAGATCAGACACGGTGAATTTTTTTCACTGCTTGGCCCTTCCGGATGCGGCAAAACCACGACTCTGCGCATGATATCGGGCCTTGAGGAGCCGTCGGAGGGCAATATCTTCCTCGCAGGCGAAGACGTCACCTACAAGCCCACGTATCAGAGAAACGTCAGCACGGTTTTTCAGGACTATGCGCTTTTTCCTCACATGAATATCTATGAAAATGTCTATTTTCCGCTGAAGATGAAAAAGATGTCAAGACGCGAAGCGGATCCGATGATCCATCAGATCCTGGATCTTGTCAATATGGGCAATTTTGAAAAAAGGCTGCCTCAGCAGCTCTCGGGCGGGCAGCGGCAGCGCATCGCTCTTGCAAGGTCGCTGGTTAACAAGCCGAGAGCCCTTCTGCTCGACGAGCCGCTCGGCGCACTGGATTTTAAACTGCGCATACAGATGCAGAAGGTTCTCAAGGATATCCAAAAAGACGTCGATATTACCTTTATATATGTGACCCACGACCAGACCGAGGCCATCACGATGTCCGACAGGATCTGCGTCATGAAGGACGGCATGATCCATCAGATTGGCACGCCTGACGAGATTTACAATTCACCGGCTACGCAGTTTGTCGCGGGCTTCATCGGCGATATGGATTTCATCGAGGGCAGGGCCGATCAGGTGTCGGACGGCGAGGTTGTCGTCGCCGCCTCAGGCAGTAAATTTGTCGCCTGCCGTGCGGTCGGGGCGATCCGGCCCGGAGACCCCGTCTGCTTCTGCGTGCGGCCTGAAAAGGTGCATATTCTGGAGGACGGCGAGGAGGACGGCAGATACATAAACCGCATCAACGGGAAAATCCTCCGGGTCGTTTTCAGGGGCAACGATTTTGAATACACCGTGAAGGCCGGAGATATCGAGATCAGGCTGATCGTTCCCGCCTCGGGCACCTTCGTAAGAGTGGTCGGGGATACGATGAAAATCGGGTTTAAAAGCGAAGACGTCATAGTCTACAGTTATGAAGGACAGGGATGCCATGATGAGCAAAAACACGCAGGCTGACAGGAATCCCCCCGCGGACAAAACTGCAGGACAGACCAAACCGAGGGGGAAGGGTAAAAAGTATCTGGTCGGGCTGCCGATCACGGTCTGGCTCGTATTAATCATCATCGTGCCGATTCTGATTATGTTTGCCACCAGCTTCTACAAAAAAGTCGGCTCCAACATTGAGCCAATCTTCAACTTTGGAAACTATGCGAAGTTTTTCACCGACAGCATCTATATCCCGATTTTCTTCAAGACACTTCTGCTCGCGCTTGCGGTCTCTATCAGCTCGATTGTGCTCGGCTATCCGCTGGCATATCTGGTATCCAGAAAGGTCAAAAGATTTCGAAACCAGCTGTACATGCTGATCCTGGTGCCCCTGTGGGTAAGCTACCTCGTCAGGATCGTCGCATGGAGGGCGATTCTGGGCCGCGGCGGCGTTCTCAACACGCTGCTGCTCGACCTGCATCTGATCAAGGAGCCGATCTCGCTTTTTATCTACAACCCGTTTGCGATATTCATTGTGCTGACCCACATTTCACTGCCGTTCGTGTTCATCTCGATCTTCACCTCTCTTGAGAAGATCCCGAAGAACCTGATCAACGCGGCGGCGGATCTCGGGGCGAACGGCCCCCGGACACTCAAGGAAATCATCATACCGCTCTCGATGCCGGGAGTGCTTTCAGGTTTCACCATGGCCTTTGTAACGGCGCTCGGCGACTATATCATCCCGCAGCAGCTCGGAGGGCCAAACGGGCTGATGTTTGGCAACCTGATCGTCAGTCAGTTCGGGTATGCATATAACTGGCCCTTGGGAGCGGCTCTCGGGTTCATCATGTTCGGCATTGCCGTGCTGATCCTGACGCTTTCAAATAAAGCCAGTGCGTCTGAGGGGTATTTGGAATGAGTGAAATGGGAGCATCCACCGTGATCAAAAGAAAACACAGAAAGCGGTTCAGATTTCCGGGCCTCGAGATATACGGGGTATTGATCTACCTGTTTCTGTATATGCCGCTGATCGTCGTACTGGTCTATTCCTTCAATTCTTCCCAATCCGCGATGCGGTTTCAGAGCCTTACACTCGAGTGGTATCAGAAGCTGTTTTCCGACAGCACACTGCTTTTGGCACTCTTCAATTCGCTTAAGGTTTCACTGATCGCCGTATCCTGTGCTGTCATCATCGGAACCTCAGGGGCGATCTTCCTCAACCGGGTCAGCTTTAAAGGCAAGGACCTTTTCAGGTCGATCGCGCTGATGCCGATCATACTGCCCGGTATCATCATCGGTCTTTCCATCCTGATCTTTATACTCAACCTCAAGATTCCGCTTTCGATGTTTACGGTACTGCTCGGGCATCTGACCTTTACGACAGCCGTCGTGCTGCAGCAGGTGTCGGCAAGGCTTTCCCGGCTTTCCAAAAACCTTGAGAACGCGGCCATGGATTTGGGAGCTCCGCCGATCAAGGCCTTCTTCTACGTGACGCTGCCGATGATCAAGCGGGCAATCATAGGAGGCGCGCTGCTGGCGTTCACAATGTCCTTCGACGAGATCATCATCACGTATTTTCTCACCAGCACCTTTACGACACTGCCGATCTATATCTACGGCATGCTCCGGTTCGGCCTGTCACCTGAAATCTATGCCATCTCGGCGGTCGTGCTGGTGTTTTCGATCGTTCTGATTATTTTAACCGCGCGCTTCACAGGGACAGAGGACGAAAAGCTGATCAGCTGAGACAGCATATGCCGCGGGCAGCCCGGCACTTCTTTAAAAAGCAAATACGGCGGCCCGGGAAGATTTCGTTATGTAAGCGATCATAGAAACAGCAGTAATACGAATCTCCAATTGAAAAAGCGATATAATCGCTTTTTTATCGCCGCTTATAGCGGCGTGCAAAACCATGTTATGTTTTTGCACGATTCGTATTAAACGGCTTTCCCGGCGGCTGCCGCCGCCACCTGTCGCAAAGCGGCAGGCATTAAAATGCGGATTTTATTCACATTTTAATGGGAGAATAGTATAAGGGGATGTGTCTATGCTTTTATACACCATAATGCCTTACGAGGCGGTGTTTCCGCCGCAGGC
>JARLHS010000062.1 GCA_031292115.1 Clostridia bacterium
CCCTGCGCCGAAAGTGTGATGGCGGTGATCTTCCGATCACAGAGATCGACAATGAGCTGCGAAATACGGTCTTCGACCTCGCGGCGCACGTTGCGGCGCAGGTCGCGCGCGCCAAATTTGCCGCCGAAGGACATTTCGGCGAGCAGCGGCGTCACGGTTTCATCCCATGTGAGTGCGATTTCCTTTGCTTTGAGCGCGCCGCGCAGCTCGTCGAGCATCAGCTCCGCGATACGCGAAAAATCTTCGGTGGAAAGCGGACGGAAAACGACGGTCTCGTCGATGCGGCTGAGAAATTCGGGCCGCAGGAAATCCGAAAGCGCCTTGAGCGCCTTTTCCCTTGCGACGACAGACGGCTCACGGTTAAAGCCAAGCGAGCCTTCCTTCTTCTCGGAGCCCGCGTTGGAGGTCATAACAATGACGGTGTTTTCAAAATTGACCGTCCTGCCGTGGGCGTCGGTGACCTTGCCGTCATCGAGTATCTGCAGCAGGATATTAAGCACGTCGGGGTGCGCCTTCTCGATCTCATCAAGCAGGATGACCGAATAGGGCTTGCGCCGGACTTTTTCGGTGAGCTGCCCCGCCTCGTCGTAGCCGACGTATCCCGGAGGTGCGCCGATGATGCGCGAAACCGAATGCTTCTCCATGAATTCCGACATATCGAGCCGGATGAGCGTTTCGGGCGTATCAAAAAGCTCGGAGGCAAGCACCTTGACAAGCTCCGTCTTGCCCACGCCCGTGGGGCCGACGAATATAAACGACGCCGGCCTGCGCCGTGCGCTGATCTGCACGCGGCTGCGGCGGATGGCGGTGACGACGGCCTCCACGGCCTCGTCCTGCCCGATAATTTTTTTGAGCAGGTTCTCACGAAGCGAATGCAGACGCCGAAACTCCTGCTCGCGCACGCGGCTCGCGGGGATGCCTGTCCAGAGCTCGATGACCTTCGCGAGGTCGTCCTCGGTGACGCCCACGTCGCCCGCGGCGTCGCGCAGGCCCTGCGCACGCGCGAGCAGCCGGCACTCCTCCGATTTGAGGTCGGCAAGCTGCTTGTAAACATCCTGCCCGTCGGATTGCATCATCTGATCTTCCTGCTGCTTGAGGCCGAAGAGCTGACGCTCCACGCCCGCGAGCTCGCTTGCCGCCTTGTTGCGGAGCGCCGCGCAGGAGCAGGATTCATCGAGCAGATCGATGGCCTTGTCGGGCAGAAAACGGTCGGTGATATAGCGTTCGGAGAGAGCGACGATGCGCACAAGCAGCGCATCATCCACCCGCACGCCGTGGAAACGCTCGTAATAATCCTTGATGCCGCGCAGGATCGAGACGGTGTCATCCACCGTGGGCTCATCGATCTTGACGGGCTGAAAGCGGCGCTCAAGAGCCGCGTCCTTTTCAATGTACTTGCGGTATTCCTCAAAGGTCGTCGCGCCGATGACCTGGATCTCGCCGCGTGAGAGCGCGGGCTTGAGAATATTCGCCGCATTCATCGAGCCCTCGGCATCGCCCGTGCCGATGAGGTTGTGCACCTCGTCGATGAAAAGAATGATGTTACCCGCCTTTTTTACCTCGTCCACCAGCCCCTTGATGCGGCTTTCGAACTGGCCGCGGAACTGCGTGCCCGCGACAAGCGCGGTGAGGTCAAGCAGGTGGAGCTCGCGATCCGCCAGGCGCGGGGGGATGTCGCCGCTCGCAATCTTGAGCGCAAGCCCCTCTGCGACGGCCGTCTTGCCGACGCCGGGCTCGCCGATGAGGCAGGGGTTATTTTTGGTGCGTCTGCAGAGGATCTGCTCGATGCGGTAGATCTCGCGGTCACGCCCGACGATGCGGTCAATCTTGCCGTCGTGCGCCTTCTGCGTCAGGTTGATACAGTAACTGTCGAGGTATTTGCGCTTCTGGGGCTTCGATTCCTTCTCTTTTTCGCGCGTCTGATTTGGCCTGTCGGCGGACGTGCCGCCGGAGCCGTCTTCTTTATTAAACAGGTTTTCAAGGAACGGGAAAGTAGCCGCCCCTCCTGGCTCAAAGCCTTCGGATTCATTGCCGGCCATCATGCTCTCAAGCTCCTGGCCCATGTTCTCAAGATCTTCATCCGAAACACCCATTTTGTCCACAAGGTCGTTAACGGGCTTGATGCCGAGCTCACGCGCGCACTGGATGCACAGCCCGTCGTTGACGGTCTTGTCGCCTTCCATGCGCGTGATGAACACCACGGCTATTCTTTTCTTGCAGCGTGAGCAATACATAGTGATCTCCTGTATCTATTTCATATTCTTATTAACCAGTGAACGGAAGATGCGTAGGTACATGACAAACGAAAAAACCATAAAGCCAAGTGAAATAAGGATCAGCACGACCGCCGCCGCCCCCTTGATCTCAAACGCAATGATTGCGACCATCACCACATAAAAGACGCAGGTGGAAAGCTTGCCGAACCAGCGCGACGAGCCGAAATCGATGCCCCGGCGCACCATCTTGGCGCCGCCGACGATCATGAGTACTTCCTTGACGATAAACAGCAGCAACAGGAAGAAAAGGCTGGGGCAGTCGACCACGAGACAGACACACACGGCAGCCTGCGTAAGTTTGTCGGCAAACGGGTCGAGAAGCTTGCCGAGATCGGTGACCATTTCAAACCTGCGTGCGATATAGCCGTCGAGGACATCCGTAATGCCCGAAAGCACCAGAATGGCGGCTGCAATCATACTGTGGCGTGAGAAGGGCGAGAAAAACGCCGTTACAAACACCGGTATGAGGATAATTCTAAAAACAGAAAGCAGATTAGGAAGAGAAAGCTTTTCAAAACGGGCATACTTGCCCTCCATAAAGACGCCCCTTTATTATATTCTTTATCGGATTCATTATTATATCATAGCACAATTTTATTTCTTTAACAATACCTGTGTAATCGGGTCATGATTGTAAAATATTATAAAAACAGTCGTTTTTTCAATGGTCTGCTGCGTGATCGGCGGTTTTTGTTTCAGGGAAAACACCGGTACGAGCACAGCCATGACGGTGCAGATCAGAAACATCACGATTGCGGCCTTGAGAGCGCCGATACATGCGCCGCCGATGTGATTGATGGTGCTGAGCACCGGCAGCCGGAAAATGCCGCCCAGGACGTGCGAAAGGATCCGCACGGCGACCATGCAGAGCGAAAAAATCAGAGCAAACGCGATGCCGCGGCTGATAACCAGGGCAATCGGCGTCACAATCGTCTTGGTGACCTCCGAGGCGACCGTGTTCCCGGCGGAATTGGCGGTTTGCGAGGCGATCTGACTCATGGTCTGCGTGCTGAGGCTATACTGCCCGAGCATCGAGCGGAATGCCGCCGGAATGCTGGAGGCAAAGCTTGTGATGTCGGCAGCGCTCAGGGAGGCCGCCTTTGAAGCGGCGCTGCCCAGCGAGGAGGATATGTAGCCTTTTACCGTGCCTTCCACAAAGGGGCGTATCAGCGTGCCGTAGATCCAGTTGCCAACCTGCGTGCACAAGAGATAGGAGACCACCAGCGCCGCCACGTAGCCGGCCAGATCAATCACCGAACGGACGAGCCCCTTCTTCCACGAGGCGATGACGATCGCCAGGACGATGACGACGGTTGCAATATCAAGAATCAGACTCATGGCACTCACGTTCCTTTCAAAACAGCCGGCTCAGATTGCCGATCAAGGGTCAACCATCCTGTATGTAAAAGGTTTAATCTTTAGAAATAAGGGTTCCCGCTCAGGTCTGGCCGGGCCCCTTCAGCCGATCTTATGCTGGTAGGCCGTAGCCGGCGTAAAGTAAAAGGCATTGCTGCGGATACAGAGCAGCTTGAGGATATCACCCGCCGCGGCCGTGCTGCCCGAGGGCGCAAGCTTTGAAGTAAAAAACTTGAGCCCGGTTGACCCCAGCGCCGTGACGCCGTCATCATACGCGATATATTTGATGTTATCCTTCACGTTGGCCTGCGCGGCGACGGCGCCGCCCTCACCGAGAGACACCAGAGTGGATTCCTGACCGACACCGTAGCGGCTGAAGACGAGCAGCGTGCCCGAAAGGCCCGCACAGAAGCATCTGAGGGTTTTGCCGCTATAGTCGTAGGTTGCCTTCCGGCTGCCGTCGGAGCCGAGGATGGCGGTGAGGTTGTCGCCGAGGGCGGCGATATTCCCGTTGGATTGATAGCAGAGTGAAAAAATCAGCGTCCCCGTTAAATCCGTCTGGGCGACGGGCGTCTGCTGCGAGAGGCTGTAAATCGCGACGGAGGATTTGATGCTGCCGTTTTCACTGGAAATAACGCTCGCCGCAACTTGCTGCCCGTCGGGGCTTACGGCGACGGAAAGGATGCGCCCCGTGGAGCAGTACCATTTAAAAAGCTGACTGCCCGTATGGCTGAAAACCGTCAGCTCGCTGAGGTAATCCTGCGAGGAGGTCGCGGCGGCCACCGTGCCGGTGCTGTTGACGGATGCGGCGGTGATCGGGTAATCGAGCGTGGTGCTGAAAAGCTCGGAAAAACGCGACTCGAGCCGCAGCGATTTCCCCTGCTCGTCGTAGATCACGGCGCGGCCGCCGCTCGCCGCGATACGCGGATTGCTCAGGCTATGGCGGCGCTCGGCGATCTGCAGGCCTGTATCGGTGTAAATGAGCAACGAGGAATCGGTGACGACGGCGACGTCGCCGCCGAGCGCCGCAGCGTCGCGGAAACTGCCCTGCGAATACGAAACGGGAAACTTGCTGTCGCCGAATTCACCGAGAAAGGCCTGGATGGCGATCACCGCCGACGAAGGGGAAATGCTGCCCCAATTGAGCCAGACGGCCAGACCCGCGGCGGCAAGGCAGACAAGGGCCAGCAGCCGAAGGCCCGTATGGTGTTTCTTTTTAACGCTGAGCCGCGTCACGTTATCCTTCGGCGCGCCGCAGACTTTCCGGTCGTTCAAGATTCCAGCTCCTTTGCATCCGAATAAAAGACGCGGTTTAGATACAGCCCGTGCGCAGGTGCGGTGGGGCCTGCGGCGGCGCGCTCGCCGCCCGCGATCACCGCAGGGAGGTTTTCGGCCGCGAGCCGGCCCTGCGCCACGTAAAGCAGCGTGCCCGCCATGATGCGCACCATGTTGTAGAGGAAGCCGTCGGCCCTCACCGTGAAGGTGACAAGCGGCCCGCTGCGCTCGCAGCTGAAGCGCGTCACGGTGCGCGACAGATCTTTTATGCTGCCGCCCGAAGCGCAGAAAGCCCTGAAATCGTGCGTTCCGAGAAACGCCGAGGCTGCGGCGTCAAGGCGCCCGGCGTCGAGCGCGTGCGGGTAATACAGCGCGTAATCGCGCAGAAACGGATTCCGCACGGGGCCTGTATCGATTTTGTAGAGATATTCCTTTGAAACGGCGTCGTAGCGCGCGTGAAAGCCCACGGGGGCTTCGCCGCAGCGCAGCACGGCGATATCGCGCGGCAGAGCCGCGTTGAGGGCCCGAAGAAGGCAGTCGCATGCGATCGTGCGGTCCGTTGTGAAATTGCAGATATATTCGTTCGCGTGCACGCCCGCATCCGTCCGGCTGCAGCCGGTGAGCAGGGGACGGCGGCCGAGTATGACGCCGAGCACATCCTGCACCTTCTGCTGAACGGTCATAGCATTTTGCTGTACCTGCCAGCCGTGGTAGTTTGTGCCGTCGAACGTAAGCGCAAGCCTGATATTTCTCATGACGTCTCCGTTATACTATTTTCTTTTTAATCGGCAGATTTTATCTGCCGATTAATACCGCCGCATTTTGCGGCGGACGGCGGCGCACCGCCGAGAAAAGCCGTTCAATACTCATCAACTCGCCGTCGGCGAGCTTTAGAAAGTAGACTTTGTCTACTTTCTAAATGAAAATCAGTATTAAAAGAGGGATTTGAAAAAGATATTGAGCAGGATGATACCGGCAAGCAGTGCCGCGAAAAGCAGCGCCGCGACGAAATCCCCGGCGATGAAACGCAGCTGCCGTAGCCTTGTGCGCCCCTCGCCGCCGCGGTAGCAGCGGCAATCCATCGCAAGCGCAAGCTCGCCCGCCCGGCGGAAGGCCGAAACGAAGAGCGGGATCATCACGGGAACGAGCGCGCGCACCCTGCGGATGAGGTTTCCCGTTTCAAAATCGGCGCCGCGCGCCTTCTGCGCGCTCATGATCTTATCCGTCTCCTCGATCAGCGTGGGGATGAAGCGCAGCGCGATCGTCATCATCATCGATAGCTCGTGCACCGGCACCCGGATGACCTTGAGCGGCGACATCAGCCGTTCGAGCCCGTCGGTGAGGGCGATCGGGGAGGTGGTGTAGGTCAGCATCGAGGTGCCGGCGATCAGAAAGACGATGCGCACCGTCATAAAAACTGCGAGCACCAGACCCTGTTTCGACACCGAGATGACCCAAAACCGCAGCAGCACGTCGCCCGGCACGTAGAAGGCGTTGAATAGGGAGGTGACGACGATGATCGGGAGGATGGGCCGCACGCCGCGCAGCAGCAGCAGCAG
>JARLHS010000063.1 GCA_031292115.1 Clostridia bacterium
GGGGGGGGCGGGGGGGGTGGGGCCGGCGGTTGGCGCACCGCGGCCGGCATTAAACTGCGGAATGATTTCGGCAGTTTAATGGGAGAAAAGTATTAGAAGAAAAAGCGAGGGAATCAACATGGCTCGTATCAATGAGAGCTATCTCAATTTAAAGCAAAGCTATCTTTTTGACGATATTGCCAAGAGGGTCGCGGCCTTCCGTGCTTCACACCCCGAAAAGAATGTGATCAGCCTCGGTATCGGGGATGTCACGCGTCCGCTGCCGCAGGTCTGCATTGACGCGATGCAGAAGGCTGTGCAGGAATTTGCCGATGAGGCGACTTTCAGGGGCTACGGGCCCGACCGGGGCTACCCCTTCCTGCGGGAGGCGATCGCGGATGGCGAATACCGCTCGCGCGGCATCGATATTTCTCCCGAAGAGATTTTTGTCAGCGACGGCGCGAAGAGCGACTGCGGCAATATCGGGGATATCTTTGCGCAGGGCAATATCGTCGCGATCAGCGACCCCGTTTATCCCGTCTATCTGGATACGAATATCATGGCGGGGCGGCAGGTGAAGCTCATCGACTGCTCCGGGCGGACGTCTTTCGCGCCCGAGCCGCCGGATTTCCACGCCGATATCGTTTACCTGTGTTCGCCAAACAACCCCACGGGCTCGGCTCTGAGCCGCGCCCAGCTCCAAAAGTGGGTGGATTACGCGCGCGCGAACGAAGCAATCCTGCTTTACGACTCGGCCTATGAGCGTTTTATCCGCGAGGAGGGCATCCCGCACTCCATCTATGAGATACCGGGCGCGAAGGACTGCGCCATTGAATTCCGCAGCTTTTCAAAAACCGCGGGCTTTACGGGCGTGCGCTGCGCCTACACCATTGTACCCAAAGCGCTCTTCGCGCGTTCAGACAGCTCGGAGAAGGTCTCGCTGCATGCGCTGTGGGACAGAAGGCAGTCCACTAAATTCAACGGTGTCTCCTATATCGTGCAGCGTGGGGCGGCGGCGATCTTCACGCCCGAAGGGCGTGTGCAGGTGGATGCGACAATCGGCTATTATCTCGAAAACGCAGCGCTGATCCTCAGCGGCCTGCGGGAAGCGGGCTTTGAATGCTCCGGCGGCGTCAATGCGCCCTATATCTGGCTCAAATGCCCCGCCGGTGTGGGCTCATGGGCATTCTTTGACGAGCTGCTCAACCGTGCCGCCGTGGTCGGCACGCCCGGCGCGGGTTTCGGCGCAAACGGCGAAGGCTATTTCAGGCTCACCGCGTTCGGCAGCCGGGGAGCGACGTCCGAGGCCGTGGAACGCATTAAAAAGCTGATGAGTATCTGATACTGATTTCAAACCTGTGCCGGCGGGCCGGTGCAAAAGGCAACCCGCCTTCGGGAGCCGGGCCGTTCATTCTGTTCGCACAGCGGCAGATTGATAGCAGCCCTTCATGGGCACAATATATTTCTCCGGCAATTCCATATTTTCAATTGTTTTGCAGGAGCTCATTGCCGGAGTAAACGCGGCCATTCCTTAACCGCAAAATTGCAGGATGACAGACGATATTCATCCGCCACTGTAACAGAAAGCCAAATTGCTTTTAGGAGATGCAGAATGAAAAAGGCAAAAATCACCGCGATTGCCATTCTGGTCGTGATTTTCGGGCTGATTATTTTCTTCTTTACCCCCAATCTCAACCCCCTTTACAGCGACGGCCTGGCATTATGGGCTTTTGCCATCACCACCGTCGTGGCGGTGCTCTGGCTGATTGGCAAGGCCGGGGAGGGAAATTTTTCGAATGTTTTCACAGCCGACTTCAAGGGGAAAAAGGCTGAGCAGAAGATTCGGTTCACTAAGCGCGGCCGCGTCTATTTTGTCGTTGCCGCAGCGCCCTGGGTGATCCTGATCGTTGTGAACATCTTTTCAAGCGTGATTTTTCACGTAGATGCCTACCGTGAACAGATGCCACAGCCGGAGTCGCGCAAATTCACCTCCGACGTGCAGCCGATGGATGTAACGCAGCTGCCGATCGTCGACTATGATCTTGCTTCCCTGCTTGCCGACAAGATGCTCGGCGAAAAACCCTCGCTCGGCAGCCAGGTCACCCTTGGCACCCCCACAATTGAAAAGGTAAACGGGAAACTCGTCTGGGTGGTACCGCTGCTCGATTCGGGCTTCTTCAAGTGGTTTTCCAACCTGGGCGGCACACCGGGCTATATCATGGTTTCGGCCACGAATCCGCGCGATGTGACCTATGTTGACAAATATCCGATCAAATACCAGCCCAACGCCTACCTGCTGGATAATCTCAAGCGCCATGTTCGCCTCGCAGGCAGCTCCTTCACCGGCATCACCGATTACTCCTTCGAGCTCGATGATACCGGCAAGCCGTTCTGGGTGGTGACAACCTACAAAAATATCGCGGGCTTCAGTCTTCCCGAGGCTGACGGGGTCATTGTGGTGGATGCCGGCAGCGGAGCGACGACCAAATATTCCATGAGCAACGTTCCTTCCTGGATCGACAGGGTGCAGCCCACGGACTACATCAGTACTCAGCTCAATAACCGTGGGCAATACGTCCACGGGATCTTCAATTTTTCCAACAAGGATAAATTTCAGACATCGGACGGCTACGCGATCGTCTACAACAACGGAAAATGCTATTATTTTACGGGCCTGACAAGCGTCGGCTCGGATGAGAGCGCGACGGGCTTCGTCCTGGTGGATATGGTGACCAAAAAGCCGTATTATTATCAGGTGAGCGGTGCCACCGAATATGCCGCGCAGCAGTCGGCCGAGGGTAAAGTGCAAAATCTCAAATACGTCGCGTCCTTCCCGCTCATCACCAATGTCGACGGCGAGCCCACCTATTTCATGACACTGAAGGATAATGCCGGCCTGATTAAGCAATACGCCTTTGTTTCCGTCAAGGATTACACAACGGTGGGTACCGGCGAGACCATTCAGGATGCGCTCGATGACTTTGACCGCAACATGCGCAGCTCGACCGGCGGCTCGGTCATCGGCACAGGCAGCAACCGTTCACAGCTCGAAGGCACGGTTGTGCGTATTGCCTCGGAGGATCAAGCCGGCACGACAATTTACAAATTTACGCTGTCGGAGCAGCCCGGTGTGATTTTCACCGCCACCTATGACATCAGCGAAGAGCTCGCGCTCACCAAAGAGGGCGACAAGGTCAAGATCACCTATGATAAGAGCACCAAATCGGTCATCCCGATCGCCACATTCGACAATGAGAACTTTACGCTCAAATAGCGCCTGCTGTATCTCTCTCTGATTCCAATCAGATTCCGGACAAACCGATTATAGAATGCCCTTCAAAAATGCACGGGAGCCTTGCGTTTTGGCGACTGCGCATTTTTGAGGGGCATTCTTTTAATGGGAGAATCGCATCAACCCATAAAGCCGCATGGATAAGCTCATCCATGCGGCTTATTCTATGCCCTTCTCAAAAGGCACGTGTGCTCTGGGTCAGGTCAACCTGTCCGGGGCCGGCATATAATAAATGGGAGGCAAGATATGAAAAGACGAGTAATGAGCATCTTTCTATCCCTGGCAGTTTGCTTTTCGGCCCTCGCTTTTCCCGCCTCGGGAGTCACGGCACGCATGCAGCCGAGCGGGGCCGTGAGCTATCACGGCATAGACATTTCGCGCTGGAATCCTGTCACCAACTGGACGGCTGTCAAAAAAAGCGTCAACTTTATGATGATCCAGGCGACAAATACCCTGTCGGTTGACCCAAAGCTCTCTTCAAACGCCTCAGGCGCGCAAAAGGTTGGGATTCCGAAGGGCTTTTATATATTCTTCGCGCCCTCAAACTCCAATGCGACCATTATCAAAGAAGCGGATCTGTTTTACGACTCCATCAAAGGGTATACGCAGCAGCTTTATCCCATGCTGGATATTGAGACCGTCCACCTTGTGGAAAACAAAAACGCCTACGCCACAAAAGCGCGGATGGTATACTGCGTCAAGCTTTTTCTGTCGGAATTCAAGCGCGTTTCGGGCCGTGACTGCACGATCTACGCCAGCCCGTGGTTCGTGAGCGCATATTTAGACAGCTCCTTCAGCCATTACAGATACTGGGTCGCAAATTACACCAGTGCGAGCGCGCCGCTTCAGACCACAGTCTGGACAAAGTATGACGCATGGCAGTATTCATCAAGCGGCTCGGTTCCCGGTATTTCAGGCAGCGTCGATCTTGATCGGGCGACGGGCAGTGTTTTCATTCCTACCGTCAAATCCACCCCCGGTGTCTACACCGTGAGCAAGATGCCGTATGCGTGGAACGCCACCGCCAAGGCAGCCATTGTCATGCGTGGGAGCGGCAACCAGAGCAGCACGTATAAAATCGTAAAAGGCGCAAAGCTGTGCGTTCTCAATGCCGTCACGATTAACGGTACCCGGCTGTATGAGGCCGTAGCAGAGATCGGCACGAAATATGTGCATGGGTATATCCCTGTAAATTCAGGCACGGTATCCTTCCGTTATCAATCGGGGTA
>JARLHS010000064.1 GCA_031292115.1 Clostridia bacterium
CGTCGTCATCACCGGCGACATCGCGGCGCAGCAGGCGATCCGCTTCAATATCTTTCAGCTCAACTGCACCTATACCGGAGCGGACAGCGGCCTCAATATCGGGCCGAAGGGTTTTACGGGTGAAAAATACGGCGGCGGCACCTATTGGGATACGGAAGCCTGCTGCCTTTATTTCTATCTGGGCACGCAGCAAAGCGGGGTGGCGCGGCAGCTGCTGATGTACCGTTACCTGCAGCTTGGCAAGGCGCGGGAAAACGCCGCAAAGCTCGGGCTGCGCGGCGCGCTTTACCCGATGGTGACGATGAACGGCGAGGAATGCCACAACGAATGGGAGATCACCTTTGAGGAAATCCACCGCAACGCCGCGATCGCGCATGCCGTCGGGTATTATACCCAGTACACGGGCGACCGGAGCTACCTTGAAGAATACGGCATCGACGTACTCGCGGAAATCGCGCGGTTTTGGGCTTCACGTGTCAGCTACAGCGACGATAAGAGGGCGTATGTCATCCTCGGCGTCACCGGCCCGAACGAATACGAAAACAACGTCAACAACAATTGGTACACCAACCGCATGGCGCAGTGGTGCCTGAGCTACGCCGCCGGCTGCCTCAGGCGCATGGCCCGGGACAAAAAGATGCTCTATGCCCAGGTGCTCCTGCGGCTTGGCCTGACGGAAGCCGAAACCGGGCGCTGGGAGGAGATCGCGGGCAATATCTACCTCCCGTACGACGCCATAAGAGGCATCCATCTGCAGCAGGACGGTTATCTGGACAAGGAGCTCATGCCGGCTTCGCGGCTCGACCCTTCGGAGCTGCCGCTCAACCGCCACTGGTCGTGGGATAGAATCCTTCGCTCCTGCTTCATCAAGCAGGCCGACGTGCTGCAGGGGCTGTGGTTTCTTAACGACGACTTCACGGTCGAAGAAAAGCGCCGGGATTACGATTTTTACGAGCCTATGACCCTGCATGAATCCTCGCTTTCCGCCTGCATCCATTCGATCCTCGCCTGCGAAGTCGGCGAGCGCGGCAGGGCCTATGAGCTTTATCTGCGCACTGCAAGGCTCGACCTCGACGATGTCAACCGCGATACGGGCGACGGCCTGCACATCACCTCGATGTCGGGCACCTGGATGAGCATCGTTTACGGCTTCGGCGGCGTCAGGGTGCGCGACGGTGTGCTCTGTATGAATCCGTTCCTGCCCGGGTGCTGGCGCGAATACGCCTTCTCGCTGGTTTTCAGAAAAGGCCTTCTGCGCATCACCGTAGGTCAAAGCGGATTTTCCGTTAAAAACACGGGGGACGGCCCCGTCACGATAAAATACGGCAGCGGGACTGCCGACATTGGCCCGAATGAACAAAAGACTTTTTGCCTGGAGGTATTGTGATGGAAGAAATCAAGCACCCGACGGTTGCCTATTTCTGCATGGAATACGCCATTGATCCGTCCGTCAGGAGCTACGCGGGCGGCCTCGGCATCCTCGCAGGCGATTACCTCAAGGGCGCCAATGACTGCTCAAGGCCGATTATCGGCATCGGCATCAACTGGAAGCAGGGCTACACCGATCAGTATCTCGACCATGATACCGGCATGCCGTATGACAGCTACCGCAACAGCCGTCCCGATTTTCTCGAGGATACCGGCCTCACCGTCGATCTGGAAATCTGCGCGAGGAACGTCGTCTGTAAGATCCTCAAATGCAGAGCGCCCGGCATCAGCCGCCTCTATCTGCTGGATACCGACCTGCCGGAAAACGACGGCGCCGCACGGTGGATCACGGGCCAGCTTTACGGATGGTTCGGTGAGGAACGCGTCGCGCAGGAGATGGTGCTTGGCATCGGGGGCGTGCGCGCGCTGCACAAGCTCGGCATAGCGGCGGAGGTCTATCACTTCAACGAAGGCCATGCGTTTTTCGCGGGGCTCGAGCTGATCCGTGAAAAAATGTGCTGCGGAGCGGGCTTTGAGCAGGCTGCCGCGCAAACGCGCCGGCAGATCGTTTTTACGACCCACACGCCGGTTGTGGAGGGCAACGAATCGCATCCGATTCGCCGCCTGATGTACATGGGCGCGAATAACGGGCTTAATGAAGGGCAGCTTGAGGCGCTCGGCGGGGAGCCTTTCAACATGACGGCGGCGGCACTGCGACTTTCGCGCCGGGCGAACGCGGTCTCGCAGCTTCACGCGCAGACGGCGCAGAAGATGTGGGCGGGCCTTGACGGGCGGTGCGCGATTATCGGCATCACCAACGCCATCCATCTGCCGACCTGGGCGGATGTGCGCATCCATGAAAGCGTCGCGCGGCACGGCGGCCCGCAGGAGTTGCTGCGGCTCCATCAGGAGAACAAAAAGGCGATGATCGATTTTGTCGGGGCGCGCACCGGTATCCGGCTGCGCGAAGAAATCCTCACGATCGGCTTTTCCAGACGCGCGGTGGGCTACAAGCGCTCCAATCTCATCTTCGCCGACGAGGCGTTCATCACGCCGCTGCTGCAGGGTGGAAAGCTTCAGATTGTCTTTTCCGGCAAGGCGCACCCCCTCGACGACTCCGGCAAGGAAATCATCCGCGATATCGTGGCCAGGACACGGCTTTATCCGCAAAGCGTCGTCTTCTTGGAAAACTATGATATGGAAATCGGCCGGATGCTCACAAGAGGCTGCGACGTCTGGCTCAACAACCCGAGGCGCCCGAAGGAGGCATCGGGGACTTCAGGCATGAAAGCCGCGGTCAACGGCGTGCTCAATTTTTCGGTGCTCGACGGCTGGTGGCCCGAAATGTGCCGCGACGGCGTCAACGGCTGGCAGTTCGGCGACGGCTTTGAAAGCTCGGACGAAAGCCTGCAGGATCGCCACGATCTTGACGCCCTGAAATGCAAGCTGGTCGGCGATCTGCTGCCCGCCTATTATGATGACCGCGCAAAGTGGGCCGCCCTGATGGAAAGCTCGGTCAGCGACGCGTGGGCACAATTCGGCATGCGGCGCATGCTCGATGAATATGACGCGCTTTTATACAAGGAGTAATCCTTGCCCGGGGCGGCACGGCGGAAAAAATGATCACAGACTGCGGGAAGGTAGAATGAAAGGTTTTATTTTTGATCTGGACGGCGTGATCGTATCGACAGACGAATATCACTTTGCCGCATGGAATATGCTTGCGGAGCGCGAGCATATTCCGTATGGCCGTGAGGTAAACGCCCTGCAGCGCGGCGTGAGCCGGATGGAGAGCCTCGAGATTCTGCTCAGGAACGCCGCAAAGCCCTACAGCGACGGCGAAAAGCAGGAAATGGCGGCTTATAAAAACAGCTGCTATATCCGTCTGATCCGAAATCTGCGGCCGGGCGACATTCTGGAAGGGGTGGAACGCTTCCTCGCGGAATCAAGGGAAAAGGGAATCCGGTGCGCCGTGGGCTCGTCGAGTAAAAACACCGCGGCGATTCTCAGATCGATCGGGCTTGACGGCTTCTTTGACGCGGTTGCGGACGGAACCATGATACGAAACAGCAAACCTCATCCCGAGGTTTTTTTGCTTGCCGCGAGGCTGATGGATCTGGCTGTGCAGGAATGCGCGGTGTTTGAGGACGCGGCCTCCGGCATTGCGGCGGCGAAGGTGGCCGGCATGAAAGCGGTAGCCGTCGGCGCGGCAAAAGACGACCCCCATGCGGACATGGGGGCTCAATCGCTTGCCTGCATCACCGTGGAGCAGGTGCTGGGGCTGTTTTAAAGAGATATCATTTCTATCCGGACATTACACGATTATTAAAAGACACGCGCATAAAAGGGTATCCCTCAGGCTATCAAAGAGCCCGGCTTTGAAACCAAGCTGCACAAAAGACTCTTGTCTGCTTCCCATTGCGCGCATCCGCCACCATAAATCGTTCGATGAAGAATGAGTATTACTGCCCATTTTCCATGATCCTGCCTTTTTCTTTGTGATAACCTCGGATCGCTCTCAATAACCCCACCGAGTATATGAAAGCGAATACGATCCAGAAGGACATGAGGCACAGCCAGAGCGTCCTCTCGAAATGATCCGGATTCTGAAGACCTATCACAGAAGTAAAAATCTGCAAAATCGACAATCCAACCCATAGAATGCTGATTCTTGTGCTTTGCAAGAGCAGACGTTTGGCGCAGGCCAGCCGATCTTCTCTGCTCGCAAACAGCTCCGGTGCCGGCTCATCCCCGGTGTAATTCCTGCCCCAGATGATCAGCCTGCCCATGCGCAACTTCGAGTCGGCAACCAGAAAGAAGCCTGACTGAAAACGCTTGGCATAATAATCCTGTGCGGCGTTCTTTTGGGTATCGAAGAAATATTTGATTTTCCTCGGCTCCGCCTTCTCAAACAAAAACATACAATTTGGCTTAATACCTCTTACTATCATGCCTTCGCCGGCCGCCTGCTCAAGCCATTGCGCCAGTTTATCATAGTCGTAGTACCAGCCCCGTTTGGCTACTTTAATCAGCCTGGATTTATCCGGGCTCTGCATATTTCGGCAATCTACGCCGGCGTTTGCTGAAACTGCGGCCAAAGCGCGGGCGTATTCATCCAGCAGCTTTTTAAGCCCTATCTTTGTTTTGACAAAGGTGAAAATGACCCAGGCCATGATGAATATCCCGGCGAGCCCCACCAGGTACGGCACAAGATCCAATATCGGATAGGGTGAGGGAACATACTCGACAGGAACGTGATCGGACGATACGAGCATCCATATCAGCACGGCCATCATCAAACCGACCAGCAGGTAGCTGCCCAGAATAATCATCAGCACGAGTGTGAGGGTGGACAGACTCCGGGTTTTTGCGATGACTTCTTCCCGCCGCGGGTAAATGGCGGTTTGTTTGCCGCTGTTTTCGGCAATAAGCCATTTCCTGCTTTGGGCTGCGGCCTGCCACCCGCATCTCACAAGCTCCGTTGACAGGCCGTTTCGTTTCTTGTCGTAAAGAATGCGATATTCCGTCCCCTGCGGCGGTACTTCTTCAAAAATGAATACTCTGCTGCCGAAATGAACGGACCTGAGGCTGAAACCGGAAGCGCCCATGCGTGCCAGCCATTTTTCCGTTGAAATCACGTCATAGCTCCAAAATGGGCGGAATACCTTTTTATCCATTGAAAAACACCTGAAGCCTTTCCATAGTCAGGTAACGAGCGGGCGCGATTGGAGCCGGGATACCGTCGCGGGCTATTTTAATTGGAGATTCGTATCACGTTCACCTTTGCTGAAGCTGTCGGTCAATCGGTATCCCAAAAAAAATTATGCTCTGGCTGCCTGTTTCACCGCCGCTTTTGGCATCGGCAAAAATCTGAGCGCTGCGCAATATTTCCCAATCCATACGCCCTCATTATACAATATTCCTTTGAAACGTACAAGGATCGTGTTGAAATTTTACCAAATCAGTCCAAAATTGTCGACGACCCTGTGTACATGAGCAGATATCCGCACGTACTCTTCCGGCCGGGCCCTGATCTGCATTGCTGGGTTTTGGACTTGAATAGAAACTTTGACTTTGTACAAATTCACAAATATTGACGAAAATAAACGTGTACTTTCCTATTGACTTTGTCTATTTGACTATGTTATATTGTAGCTGGATGATTTCCCATTCCTTTATTGGGCGATCGACAGAGAATAAATGTCAAAGGAAATACATTTTTATGAGCAAAAGGACGACTATCAGCGATATCGCGAAGGTACTCGGCGTATCCAATACCACCGTGACAAAGGCGTTAAACGGCAAAGCCCAGGTCAGCGACGAGATGCGCTCCACGGTTATAAAAACGGCTCAGAAGATGGGCTACAGGACTAACCGCTCCGCTCAGGCGCTTGTCAGGAAAGAGACCGTTCTTTACTTTATATATTCAAGAGAGCCGTATGAATTCAACGAATATTACGGGCAGGGCTTTGAGGCTGCCCTTGATGAGCTTGCGGATTTTAAAGTGAGCGGGTTTCTCAGGCCGATCAAGGATATGAATGCCGCCAATGAAATGAGAAATATTCTGATTGAGCTGGATTCCACCAAGGTTGACGGGATTATTATGGCGCCCACGGTGCACTCGTTCGAGTACATAGATGAGCTCAGACGGCTCGCGGATAAAGGCATACCCATTGTTTATCTGTGCGGCAAGCTTGCAGAGGTTGCGGAGAAAGGCTGTGTTCGCCTCAACAGCCTTGTGGCCGGGAGGACGGCAGCCGAGTTTTTGAGCCTTACCATGCGCGAAGGCAGGTCTTCTGTCATTTTTGCCAACAACAAGGAGCTGACGGTGCATAAAGAGTGCATCAGCGGTTATATGGCGGAGGCACAGGCAAGGCATCTGGTCGTCAAGGGGATATATGAAACCCAGGACGACAAGGAAGTCGCCTATTATTTAGCCCGGAAGGTTATCAATGAGATTCCGGATCTTGGCGGGATCTATGTTTCCTCCTACAACTCTGTCGGCGTCTGCAACTGCATCGAAGATATGAATAAAAAGGACGATATTATCGTGATCGGGCAGGACATTTATCCGGAGCTGGTTAAGAAGCTCAATAGCGGCAGCCTCAGAGCCACTCTGTTTCAGGATCAGTTTAATCAGGCAAGGACAGCGGCGCTGAAAATCTTCGATTACATTACCGGAACGATAGACAGCATCGGCGATATCCTCGTGACCCCGCATATCGTGCTCAAAAGCAATCTTGAATGCTATGACAGCGGGTATTTGCGGACGGAAAGAAGTTAGCGCTTCTTTTTTTTGCCACGAAAGTAAACGTAAACTTAAAATAATAAGTGACAATGATCGTAAAATATCAAATAATATTAAAAGTAACAAAAAATATAGATAGAATGAATAAGTTTATGGAGGTGATCGCCCCAAAGTAGTGGGTTAAAAAGCAATATCGGAATGGTACCACGGAGAAATACGAAAAGAGGTGTTTTTTAACTTAAAACGATTTTGGAGTTTGAACCGGTATTTCATCCTATACTTGCAACCGCTTGATTAGTGAAGGAGGGTCAATATGAAAAAACTGGTTAGTCTTTTTCTTGCCGTTTGCTGCGTAGGAGCTTTGGTTTCCGGATGCAACAAGGCAGGCAACGCCGCACCGACCTCCAGCGCCGCACAAAGCACCGCACAGGCCGGCAGCTCGGCGGCAGTGAATACATCCAAGAACATCGCAATCAGCGTGATGATCAACAGCGCAAACTGGAAAAGTGACGACCCGTGGCTGGCTCTGACGATAGATGCGTTTGAAAAGCTCTATCCGAATGTCGCTTTGAACGTCACGGGCTATGAGGAATCCGAGGAAGGCAAAAAACTGATGATCATGGCGCAGTCCGACAGCCTTCCGGATATTTTCTGGACAGGCAAACAGGATGCAAGGAATATGGCGAAGGCCGGGGAGCTCGCGGATATCAGCCAGTATTACGACAGCGCCTGGAAAGCCAGACTGTTGAGCGGCGCTCTTGACCAGTTTACATTCGACGGCAAACAGTACGGCGCAAACAGGATCGTTTCTGCGGAAATGTGGTATTACAACAAAGCCCTTTTTGATAAATACAAGCTCACGATTCCCACGACATGGGATCAGTTCACAAGTGATATCAAGGTGTTCAAGCAGAACGGCATTACCCCGATCGCGCAGTCTGCCAAGGATAACTGGGCTCAGTGGGGCTATTACGTCATTCAGGCCCGTTACGGATTCTTCTCAAGGATCGACAACATTCTGGCCGGAAAAGACAAGTTTGACAATCCCGATTTTATCAGCTGTTTCACCAGACTCCAGGAATTAAAAGATATGGGAGCCTACCCGAGCAACATCAGCACCATTACATACAACCAGTGCCTTGATATGTTTGACGCGGGCAAGGCCGCCATGATCAACACCGGCACATGGGATATTTCAAAAATGGACGCATCCTCCAATGCCGGTAATATTGTGATGAACTGGGGCCCGACCTTTACCGGCAGCAAGTACCCGCAGAATATCTCCTCGAAGGTATACGGCACGGCCTTGTACTGCGGCAAAAATATTCTCAAGGATCAGGATAAGGTCAACGCCATCATTGCCTATTTCAAGTATAAGGACAGCAACGCTGGCTGCGACATCATACTCAATCAGGCAAAATGCATTCCATGCGTCAAGCTCGACCAATTCAACCCGGATATATCGAAGCTCGGGCCTGTCACGCAGAAAACGATGACCATCCTCAACGATTCCGTGCCGACGATTCCCGACGAGCCCGGCGTTTATGTCACAGACTCGTCTTTCATTGACGCCCTCTGGAATTCCTTCGCCGGTGTCGAAACCGGAACAATGACACCCAAGCAGGCCATGGACGCGCTGGATACCTGGAACGCAAAC
>JARLHS010000065.1 GCA_031292115.1 Clostridia bacterium
AACATCGCCCTTTTTTGCACCCTTTTTTCGGCGAGCGAAAAAAGCGGTGAGCCGCCGCGGCTTGAGCGGCAAAGATGTATTTTATGATCAATTATCTTATATCGGGCAGATTACCCTCTTGAAATATAGAATAGCCCGTTTTCGCAGGATGTGCTCCCACGGCACATTCGGCGTCGTATGCCTGCCGAATGACGTCAGAAGCCCCATGCGGCGCCCGGAGCATGATAAGTTTTTTTTAAAAACCCTTGCCTTCCTTAAAAAAGAAGTCTATAATGAAGATGTTGATTTGATGGTAAAGAGTGGGGCAGCCCGCTCTTTACTTTGTGCATGGGGAATTTTACTGAAAGGGTGTCTGCCGATGCCTGCAAAAAAGGGCGGCGTTGCGGCCGTGGTTGCGGCGCTTGCGCAGCCTGTTGCGGAGGAGCTCGGCCTTGAGCTCTGGGATGTCGAGTTTGTCAAGGAGGGCGCCTCGTGGTTTCTGCGCATCTTTCTCGATAAAGACGGCGGCATCACGCTTGACGACTGCGAGCGTTTCCATCGGCGCATCGACCCGGTAATCGATGAGGCCGACCCTGTCGCGCAGAGCTACTACCTTGAGGTCTCGTCGCCCGGTGTCGAGCGCGAGCTCAAAAAGCCGGGCCATTTCGAGCACGAGCTTGGCAAACCGGTGCGCGTGAAGCTTTTCCACCCCGACGGAAGCGGCCGGAAGGAGCTCACGGGTGTGCTGGAGGCTTTCAGTGATGCGGAAATTACCATCACGGCGGGCGGCGCGCGGGTATCTATCCGGCGTGCGGACGCCGCAACCATAAAGCTTGTCGATGAAGATGTTACTGGAGGAATGGAGTAAAATGAATGCAGAGTTTTTTGAGGCGCTCGCAATGCTTGAGAAGGAAAGAGGTATTCCTGAGGGCTATTTAGGCGAAAAGATCGCCAACGCGATCACGATCGCCGTCAAGCATAATTACAAAACCGGTGAAAACACTATCGTTGAGCTTGATTCGTCCAAGAATCTTTTCAGGGTCGCATTACGCAAAACAGTCGTTGAAACGGTTGAAAATCCGCAGCTTGAAATATTATACGATGAGGCGAAAAAGGTTGATCCGGCCGTTGAAATCGGCGGCACGGTTGATATTGAGCTTGACACCAAGGCCTTCGGGCGCATTGCCGCGCAAACGGCCAAGCACGTGCTGCGGCAGGGTATCCGCGAGGTGGAGCGCGAGGTGATCACCAACGAAGTCATGCGCCGCCAGCATGAAATGATCACGGGCACCATCCAGCGCATCGACCGCAACACCGGCACCGCCTATCTCGAAATCGGCCGCACCGAGGCTGTCATGCCGCAGAACGAGCAGATTCCGGGCGAGCCGCTCCACGAGGGCGACCATATCAAGGTTTATGTGGCGGAAGTCAAAAACAACGAAAAGGGCCCCCGCACGATCGTTTCCCGTACTCATCCGGGCGTTGTGCGCAGGCTGTTCGAGCTTGAGGTGCCCGAGATCTTCGACGGCACCGTCGAGATCATGGGTATTTCGCGCGAGCCGGGCTCACGCACCAAGGTCGCCGTTTCCTCCAAAAATCCCGATGTCGACGCCATCGGCTCCTGCATCGGGCCCAAGGGCAGCCGCGTGGGCAATATCGTTCGCGAGCTCAACGGCGAAAAAATCGATCTCATTCCTTTCTTTCAGGATATCGGCAAATATATTGCCGCCTCGCTCGCGCCCGCGTCGGTGATTTCCGTCACACCCGAAAAAGAAGAGCATCGCGCGCGCGTCATCGTGCCCGACGACCAGCTTTCTCTTGCCATCGGTAACAAGGGCCAGAACGTGCGCCTTGCCGCCAAGCTCACGGGCTGGAGGATCGATATCCGCCCGCTCAGCCAGGCGGACGTTGTCAGCGATGAAAAAGCCACCGAGCGCCAGACGAGCATGGCCGCGGCCTTTGAGGCCGCCATCCGGCACGGCGACACAGATTTGCCGCCCGAAGAGCTGTAAGGCCTGCGAATGGGCGAAGGCTGCCCGGCAGAGTCGATTTTATACCGTTTTCAGGAGGATGTTACGGCTTATGCAGCAAAAGAAGCCGCCCATGCGGATGTGCACGGGCTGCGGCGAAATGAAACCCAAGAAAGAGCTCATCCGCGTTGTACGCAGCAGCGAAGGCACCATCTCGCTGGATAAAACGGGCAAGAAGGCCGGCAGGGGCGCTTACCTGTGCAAGAATGCGGATTGCCTCAAGCGCGCGGCGAAGGCAAAGCGCCTTGAGCGCGCGTTCAGCTGCGCGATTCCTCCCGAGGTTTACGCAAGCCTTGAAGAGGAGCTGAAAAGCGATGCCTGATGCCGTTTTGGGGCTTCTGGGGCTCGCACGTCGTGCGGGTAGGCTGAGCCCGGGCTTTGATGCGGCTCTGAAGGCCGCCGAAGACGGCCACGCGCTGCTCGTGCTCGCGGCATGCGACACCTCGGAGCGCACGATGCGCGCGATCGAATCGGGCTGCGCGCGCACCGATACCGAGCTTGTGAGCACCGGGTACACGATGGAGCAGCTCGGCAATTCAATCGGAAGAAATGATACGGCAATTGTCGCCGTTTGCGATAAATCACTGGCTAAAAGGGTCAAAGAGCTTTGCCACGCTTAAACTTTAGGAGGAATTTTGAATATGATGATTAAGTACAGGGTTCATGAGGTCGCAAAGGATCTCGCCGTCCCGAGCAAGGACGTGATCGACCTACTCGACAGATACTTTGATGCGCCTCATAAACACATGACGGCTTTGTCCGAGGACGAGCTGAATATCATATTTGAGTATTATACGAAGGAATACGCCGTGCAGAGCTTTGACGCCTATTTTGCCGCAGTCGCAGAAAAGAAACCGGAGCCGCCCAAACCGGCTGCCGAAGTAAAGCCTGAGCCGGCAGCTGCGCCTGCTCAGGAAAAGGAGCCCCCGCAGGTACAGCCCGCTCCTGTCGCGCAGGCTCAGCAGCCCGTGGCACAGCCGCAGGGCCAGAGTGTGCCCGCACCTGCGCAGCCCATGGCGCAGCCGCAGAGCCAGAGCGTGCCCGCACCTGCACAGCCTGCCGCACAGCCGCAGGGTCAGCAGGCTCCGAGGCCGCCGTATCAGCAGGGCCAGCAGGCCCCAAGGCCGCCGTATC
>JARLHS010000066.1 GCA_031292115.1 Clostridia bacterium
CGTTATTTTAATATTTTAACGAACTGCGCCCGCAGGAGCAGCCGTATCTGAATTGAAGAAATTTCCTTTACAACCGGGTGTAAAAACGGTATAATAAACGGGGAATATCCGGTTTAACCCGATTTTTAATAAAGGAATGTTTTTTTTAATGCTGCAGTTTGAAGAATTGAAACTGAGTACGGAGGCGCTTTTCCCGCAGCTCAAGGAAATTGGCGAGGCGCTCGGCCTTGACAAGGCGCGCGCCGAGGTGGCGGAGCTTGAGTCGCAGGCCGCGCTGCAGGGTTTCTGGGACGACCTCGCGAATTCGCAGCAGGTGCTGCAGAGAACGCGCCAGCTCAAGGATAAAATAGAGGCCTATGAGTCGCTTTACAGGGAATATGAAGATGTCGTCGGCCTTATCGAGATTGCCGACGAGGAGAGCGACGAATCCGTTTACCCCGAGCTCAGCGAATCCGCGCAGAAATTCGCGGCAGAGCTTGACGCGATGAAGCTTTCGACGCTGCTTTCGGGCGAATACGACGCGAAGAATGCGATCCTCACGTTCCATGCCGGCGCGGGAGGCACCGAGGCGCAGGATTGGGCCGAGATGCTGTACCGCATGTATACGCGCTGGGCTGAGCGCCACAGCTGCAAGGTGAAGGTGCTTGATTATCTCGACGGCGAGGAGGCGGGGCTCAAAAGCGCGTCGATCCTCGTGGAAGGGGTCAATGCCTACGGCTATCTGAAGTCCGAGGTGGGCGTGCACAGGCTGGTGCGCATTTCGCCGTTCGACGCTTCGGGGCGCAGGCACACGTCGTTCGCGTCGCTCGAAGTCATGCCCGAGATCGACGACGACGCCAAAATCGACATCCGGCCCGAAGATCTGAAGATCGACACCTACCGCAGCAGCGGCGCGGGCGGCCAGCATGTCAACAAGACGGAATCCGCCATCCGCATCACGCACATTCCCTCGGGCATCATCGTCGCGTGCCAGAATGAGCGCAGCCAGCACCAGAATAAAGAGGTCGCGATGCGTATGCTGCGTTCCAAGCTCGTGGAGATCCAGCAGCGCGAGCATCTCGACAAGATCGAGGATATCAAGGGCGTGCAGAAGGAAATCGGCTGGGGCTCGCAGATCCGCTCCTATGTTTTCATGCCCTATACGCTCGTCAAGGATCACCGCACGGGGTTTGAAAACGGCAACATCAACGCCGTGATGGACGGCGACCTCGACGGCTTCATCAACGCCTATCTCAAGGCGATGAGCCTCGGGCAGATCGAGAATAAATAGCATCTCAAGAGAGCGTCGGCTTTTTTATATGCCGGGTTACAGTCTTTAACAGTCAGAATAAATGATTCTTACGAAATGTTTGTTGTGTCATATATTCCGTCTGAGGTGACGAGTATGTCGATATCTGACGAAATTAAATCGCTGCTTCACGATGAAGGCTGCTCAATTGTCGGCTTTGCTGATCTGAGATGTTTGTCAAAAGACGTGCGGCAGAATTTTGATTATGGGGTCTTAATCGCGCTTTCCTATTCAAAAGAAGCGATGAAGGAAAATAAAGACGGTCATCCTGAGCAGTATTATGCCGAATATACACAAATAAACAAAAGGCTGCCGCAGCTTGCCGCTGTGACCGCTGATTATTTGGTAGGCAAAGGATGCAAAGCGCTTGCCAGGGTACAGACCTCGATCGTTGTGGATGAAGACTGTCGCACGGTTCTTCCGCACAAAACGGTAGCGACACTATCCGGGATTGGCTGGATAGGGAAATGCGCGACGCTTGTTACAAAAGAAGTCGGCTCGGCACTTCGTCTGACGGTCGTTCTGACCGACGCTCCGCTGGATTGCGGCACCCCGATAACCGAATCCCTGTGCGCGGACAGCTGCACAATCTGTGCCGGCGTATGCCCGGGCCATGCGCCGCTTGGCGGCAAGTGGCATGCCGGGATGGACAGAGATCTGTTTTTTGATGCGCATGCCTGTCAGTCTGCGGCGAGAGCGCATGCAAAGGCCGCTCTCGGTATTTCAAAAACGGTTTGTGGTTTATGTATATCAAGCTGCCCTTTTACAAAAAAAGCACTGGGATATCAATAATGCCTGCCAAATCAATCGCGGGGCGATTTTAAGGAGAGCCGGCCATGCGCAGAAGCGAGAGGGAAGTAAACGGGTTTGACGATATGGTATCGATCATCGCAAAATGCGAAATCCTGCGCCTCGCGTTTGCCGACGGCGGGGTGCCCTACATTGTGCCTGTGAATTTCGGTTACAGCGCGCAGGCAGGCAAATTGGCCTTCTATTTCCACTCTGCTCCCGGGGGCAGGAAGATTGATCTCATCAGGCGGTGCCCTGTCGCCGGTTTTGAGATGGATTGTTCGTTCAGGCTGGTAAAAGGCGGCATGGCCTGCAAATGGTCCGCCGAGTATGAAAGTGTCAGCGGGGAAGGGCATATCGCCATTCTCGAACAGCCTTCCGAAAAAAAGCAGGCCATGGATATCATCATGAAAAGATACGGATTTGAGGGAACCCCCGAATATGACCCGGTTGTCCTTTCAGAAACCGCGCTGCTGAGAATGCAGGTCGACCGGGTGACCGGAAAGCGCTGCGTCCGTCAGCATTGATCGTCAGGGCCCCGGCGGCATGTATTTTGCGTGTCATGCAGAAAAAAACACGAAGCGTTGCCTCGTGTTTTTTGTTTGGCATATGGCCTTCGAGTGCCCGTTATTCTTTACCGGATGAACGACGAGACGAGCAACGCGACCGAGAGGCCGACGAGAATGATGATCGTGATCCAGCCGATGATGTTCTGCGGCCGGTTGTTGGTGTGCGCGCCCATGACGTCGCGCTTGTTGATAATGAGCATCATGCAGACGAGTACGACGGGCAGCAGGATGCCGTTGATCTGCTGCGACCAGAGGGAAATGCCGATGAGCGGCACATTCGGCAGCAGCACGATGCCGACGCTCAGCGCGATAATGAAGGTATAAAGCCAGTAAAACTGCGGCGCCTCGCCCCAGGTCTTGTCGATGCCGGCCTCGAAGCCGAAGGCCTCGCAGACGTAGAAAGCCGTTGCGACGGGCAGGATCGTCGCGGAGAAGATTGCGGCGACGAAAAGCCCGAACGAAAAGACGTAGGTGGCGAATTTACCGGCGAGCGGCTCGAGGGCCATTGCGGCGTCGCGCGCCGTGGTGATCTGTATGCCCTTGGGGAAGAGCGTCGAGCCGCAAGCCACCATGATGAAGAACGCGACGGCGATGGTGGCGATGCAGCCGACGACGATATCGAGCAGCGTATATTTATAGTCCTTGAGCTCAAGCCCCTTCTCGATGACCGAGGACTGCATGTAAAACTGCATCCACGGCGCGATCGTGGTGCCGATGATGGCGATGATCGAAGAAATATAGCCGAGGTTGAATTCCATATGCGGCTTGGCCAGAGAGCTCCCGATGGCGCTCCAGTCGGGGCGGCCGAGGAACGCGGCGACGACGTAAACGAGCAGCGCGAGGCTGAAAATCAGGAAGATGCGTTCTGCCGATTTATAGGTGCCCTTGACGACAAGAAACCAGATGATGACGGCGACGAGCGGCACGGCGATATATTTGCTCACGCCGAAAATATCCATACTTTCCGCGACGCCCGCGAATTCCGTCGTGGTGTTGAGAATATCGGCAAACAGCAGGCCGACGAAGATAAAAAACGTGATCTTGACCCCGGCGTTTTCGCGGATCAGGTCGGCAAGCCCCTTGCCGGTGACGATGCCCATACGCGCGTTCATTTCCTGCACCACAAGCAGTACGATGAACGCGGGGATCAGCGTCCAGATCATTTTATAGCCATAGGTGGCGGCCGTTACGGAGTAGGTGGTGATGCCGCCGACATCATTGTCGACACTCCCCGTAATGATGCCCGGCCCCAGAATGGCGAGAAACAGCAGCAGTCTGCGGACAAAACGGCCCCGGGAGACTTTGGTGATACCCATTGGAAACACCTCCTTTTTAAAGCGGAGAAAAAAGCGAAAAGCGCAGAAAAACAAACGGAACGCGCGCCGCGTCCGCTTTTATTTGCCGAAAGGCAGGCCTGCCGCCGGAAGGCGCGCCCCTCCTGTTACGAGGGGCGGCGCAGCGGCGCAGACGGTTTCGGCCTTACAGCCGTTTTCGTCTCGATCTCAGCAGGTTGTAGACGACGTCGTTGATCACGACGATGCCGAGCATGATCCCGCGGTCATCCACCACGGGCACGGCAAAGAGGCTGTATTTTGAAACGATCTCGGTCAGTGCATCGATCGTATCGTGGTCGTAAACAAAAAGGAGGTTGGCGTTCATGATCTGGCTGAGCTTTGTCTCGGGCTCGGATACGACGAGATCGCGCAGCGAGACGGTTGCGATGAGCTTTTGGTCGTTATTGACGATATAAAGGTAAAAGATCGTGTCAAGCTCGGGTTTCTGGCTGCGCAGCTCGCGCAGTACCTCGCTGATTTCAAGATCCTTGTTGAATGTGACATAATCGGTGGACATGATGCTTCCGACGGTATTGTCGTCGTATTCCATCAGTTCGCGGACTTCGTCGGAGGTCTCGCTTTCCATTTCCGCGAGGATTTCCTCGGCCTTGTCGTCCGTGAGCACGTCGAGAATATCCGCCACCTCGTCGGAGGGCATGCGTTCGAGCACATCCGCCGCCCTCGAAACCGAAAGGCCGTGGATAATGCGCATCTGCGCGTCGGGCTCGAGCTCCTCGAGCACATCGGCCGCGCGCTCCTCGTCGAGCGTTGCAAAAACGGCCGCCTGCGTGTATTTATCAAAATCCTCGATGATGTCGGCGAGGTCGGAGGGATGCAGCGTGGCGAGCTTTGCCGATTCCGTTGAAAGACGGATGCCCGTGTTGCCGGTGCCCACCGTTTCAACGTCGTTCCAGAGAATCAGCCGGCTCGGAATGCTCTTGTGGAAAAGCCTCAGGAAAACCTTGATCGGCTTGGCGACGGAAAGGCGGCGCATCAGCCCCTCGAGCCCGACGTCGACGGCGATCAGGTAGGTGCCGGTGGAAACCGTCGCAAGCCGCAGGTCGTTGACGCGCACGACCTTGCGGCCGTCCATATCGACGATCTGGCGGTCGAGAATGTTGCGGGCAAGATAAAGGATGTTTTCACCCTTCTTGATTTCAATGTCCTTTTCCTCCCGGCAATGCAGCGCATACTGCCGGCCGTCCTTGACGATGTCGACGGGCGTGGAGTCAAGAGACCTGCCATTTTGGAGCGTGAATGCGAAAACACGCGGGTTCACGGCGCTCAGATCGACGACGATGTCTTTGAGCCGCCCGATCTTTTTCCCCTGCGCGGAGTAAACCCGGCTGTGCGCAATCCTGCTGAAATAAAAGGTCGTAACGGATGACATGGGCATCACCCTCCTTGCAATAAAATCAAGGCCGCCAAAAAAAGTTCTCGTTCGACAATCGCTTGTGCCCATATGAATTATATGAAATTAAGTCAAATTTGTCAATATAGTTTTAAATTTAGTTGAAATATTTAATTATCATTTTACTTTCATCCAATATCTAGTTCAATCGCTCTTTTTCTGCTCCTGATAAAAAAACAGGCCTTGCCGCGCGCGGATATTCTGACGATCAAAAACAGGGCGGACTATTGATTGCATCGAGCCGGCCGCCGTCATATGGGACGAGTGCGCTATAGCGGAGCGGGGCATTTACGCGGCCGCATCAACGCATACCGGCAAAATCACGTCACAATAGGGCTGTATTTATTTCGGATATAATAGTATACTGTTAATGAATTCATTGTGAAAGGGATTTTCAACCCATGAAAACCTATGACGTTGCCATTATCGGAGCCGGAATCGGCGGACTTATGTGCGCGAGCCGCATCCTTGAGAAGCGCCCGTCGGCCTCGGTCGTGCTGCTTGAGAAGGGAGCCGAGCTCTCAAAAAGAGTTTGCCCGATCATTACCAAAAAATCCACCAAATGCGTTCACTGCAAGAGATGCGCCATCATGGAGGGCCTTGCGGGCGCGGGCGCGTTTTCCGACGGAAAATATATCATCTCGTGCGAATACGGCGGCTGGCTTCCGGATTTCCTCGCGCACGAAACGGTGATCGATTATATTGAGCAGGCCGACCGCATCCTGGTCTCCTTCGGCGCCACGACCGAGCGCTTCCAGCCGGACAACGAGCTCAAAAAGCGCTGCCTGCGATACGACTTGCATATGCAGCAGGCGATCGTGAAGCACCTTGGCACCGATTCGAATTTCGACACGATGCTGCGGATGTCGGAGAGCCTGCGTCAGGGCTGCGAAATCCTCACCGACACCGACGTTACGGATGTCGACCGGCAGCGACATGTGCTCACGCTCAGCGACTCCTCCGGCGAACGGCAGATCTCGGCCGAGACCATCGTTTTCGCCGTGGGGCGCGCGGGCAGCCGGTTTTTCGGGCAGTGGTGCCGGAAAAACGGCATCGCGCTTGAAAACAACCAGGTGGATATCGGCGTGCGCGTCGAGCTGCCCTCGATCGTGTGGGAGGATTTTTCAAAGAAGATCTACGAGCCGAAGATCTGGTATCGCAGCAAAGGCTACGGGGATATCACGCGTATGTTCTGCTTCAACGAGCGCGGCAGCGTCGTCACCGAAAATACCGACGGCGTTCTGACGGTGAACGGCCACGCGTTCCGCGACCCCGCGCGCAAAACCGAGAATTCCAATTTCGCGCTGCTTTCTACCATGCGTTTCACGAGCCCCTTCCGCGACCCGATCGAATACGCGCGCTATGTCGCGAGCCTTGCAAACCTCATCAGCGGCGGAAGTGTGCTCGTGCAGCGCCTCGGGGATCTCGAGCTCGGCAGACGCAGCGACGAGAAGCGCCTCAAAGCCTCCACCACGCGCCCGACGCTCGCCGCCGTGGCGGGCGATCTGAGCCTCTGCATGCCCAAACGGCAGCTTGACAATATCCTTGAGACGCTGCACGCGCTTGAAAAGGTTGCCCCCGGCACGGCCAACAGCGACAGGCTGCTTTACGGCGTCGAGTGCAAATATTACTCCGCGCGCCCGCATGCCGACGACTTCGAGCTTGAGGGCTGCAAAAAGATTTACGCCATCGGCGACGGGGCGGGCTTCACGCGGTCGCTTTCGCAGGCCTCGGCGCACGGGCTTTATATCGCCGACAAAATAACGCGGTGATCCACGGACCCTTTCTTTTTTGTGCAATATAATGGATATATAAACGCACATGAATATGTTATAATACTATTCTCTGATAAAAAAGCGATAAAGTCACTTTTTTATTGCCGCTCAAGCCGCGGAGGCTCACCGCTTTTTTCGCTCGCCCGAAAAAAGGGTGCAAAAAAGGGCGTTGGTTAGATGCGGGGCGCCGGAAAAACCGCGCGGCGCAGTTTATGGTGCTCGCGTTGGGTAATGCTCCCTAAAAACGATGCCTTAAACTCGCAACGAACGCAAAGCGTTCGGCGCTCAGACAGCGGCATCGTTTTTTTGCCTGTGGGCGACCGGTCGCCGCACGATATCAGCTATTATCAAACCGCCCGGTTGAAACCGGCGCGTCCATTGAAAGATCATTTTCACAATTTATAAATCAGAACGCTTCAATTTCGCGATGTATTACCCACTCGAATTAGCAAAGCACCATTTTTAAAAACATCAGACTATCTGAAATTCATCGTAAAATATCGTTCAGGCGGGCGCGGCTCGGGCCGTGCCGGCAGGTCGGAGGCTGTAATGGGAAAAATCCTGGTCCTCGCGGAGAAACCCTCCGTCGGGAAGGAGCTGGCAAGGGTTCTGGGCTGCACGCAGAGCCGCAATGTATACATCGCGGGCAGCCGGTATGTCGTCACGTGGTCGCTCGGCCATCTGGTGACGCTTGCCGATCCGGAATACTACGGCGAAAAATATAAGAAGTGGGATCTTGAGCTGCTGCCGATGCTGCCCCCAAAGATGGAGCTCGTCGTGATCCGCGAAACCTCGAAGCAATTCGGCGTGGTGCGCGATCTTCTCAAGAGCCCCGAGACCGACGAGCTTGTGATTGCGACCGATGCGGGCCGTGAGGGCGAGCTTGTCGCGCGGTGGATCCTCATGAAGGCAGGCTTCCGCAAGCCGGTGCGCAGGCTTTGGATATCCTCGCAGACCGACAGGGCCATCCGCGACGGCTTCGCGTCGCTGCGCCCCGCCAGGGAATACGACAACCTCTACGCCTCGGCGCAGTGCCGCGCGGAGGCGGATTGGCTGGTGGGCCTCAACGTGACGCGGGCGCTCACCTGCAAATACAACGCGCAGCTTTCGGCGGGCCGCGTGCAGACTCCGACGCTCGCGATGATCGTGCGACGCGAGGAGGAGATCCGCGCCTTCGTGCCAAAAGAATTTTACACCGTTACCGCTTCATGCGGCGATTTCACGATGATCTGGAAGGAAAGCCGCACACAGCAGACCCGCACCTTCGACAGGCAGCGCGCCGAGGAGCTCGTGAAAAAGATATCCGGCCAGACCGCGCGCGTCACGGAGGTAAAAAAAGA
>JARLHS010000067.1 GCA_031292115.1 Clostridia bacterium
ATCTCGATCTGGATCTTCGATTTGGTCAGGATGCTCTGCTGCTCGGCCGCGGATTCGGCCTCGCGCAGCGATTTCTCGCTTTCAGCGGCCTGCTGCTGTTTCTGATAGGTGACCTTCTTTTCCTCCGCGATCTGCCGCTCGCGCAGCTGCGTGAGGATGTTTTCGATCTGAACGTCGTTGGCGGTCGCCCTCGGCGTGCCGATCAACACCTCCTCGAGCTGCAGGTTGTACTTCGCAAATTTGTCGTGCATTTCGAGCACGGCGCGTTCGCGGATCATACTGCGCTCCTGGATGAGCTCGATGAGCGTCTTGGTCTGGGCCACATCCTTGAAATAGGCGCTGACGAGCGGATCAAGCGACTGGTTCACGAGCATGTTGATATCGCCGAAACGCTGGATAACCCACGGCGCCTCCTTATAATCGATGTGCATGACGACCGAAAGCGGCAGTGCCGGCTCAAAGGCATCCTTTGTGATGATGTCGACCTCGGTTAGGTTTTCGTCGTAATTGTGTGCGCCGACCTCGTTTTTAATCCACTTGAGGATGATGTTGGTGGTAGGGACGAGCACGACCTTGCCGGCGTCGGTGTTAAACGCGTATTTGCCGGGCATCAGCGGCTTTTCAAGCACGCCCTTGCAGCCTTCCTGCACGAGCTCGCCATGGCTATAGGCTTCGCCCGTCGTATCCTTGCCCTTCGCGCCGAAGAACGACACGACGACACCCACGAATCCGATCGTGACAACGGTCTTCGGTCTGAATTCGACGGTGGCAAAGAGGCGGTTGATGTAATAGGTGCCGTCTGTGAGAACCTGCAGCTGCTTGCCGCGCCGCCCGCCGAGCGCGAGGAACTTTTCGGGATCCTGAAAGCTTGAGTGGCCCTCGCCGACGCTCGGCGCGATGATCTCGCCCTGATCAAGCGGCGGGCCGTCGTGTACCGTTACAATGCCCATCAGGTCGCTGGATTCGCCTTCCCTGCTCATGATGACGACGGGGAAAAATCCGCTGCGCGAGTTGAGCGTCTGCTGCATGCCCATGATCTCGCTGCGCTCCTGCCGGTTGCCCGCCTGGATGGATTTGATCTCATTGACGGTGATTACGATAAATTCCGCAAGGTTGATGGCATAGGTGCCTTCCCTGAGGATACCGCGCTGCGGGCCCCTCTGGCCGCCGTGCTGCAAAAAGCCGCGCACGTCCTGGAAATTGATGGCCTCGGGCACCACATTGCCGAGCGTCTGCTCGGGCGCGAGCGGCTTGCCGTCACGCGCGAAGATATAGGCGATCTGCCCCTGCGGGATGGTGATAAGCGGATACCGGTGGATTTTGTACATGAGCGCGGTTTTAAAGTGAATGCCTCCACGCAGCAGGTCGGGCTGGTAACCGGCCTCGCCGTTGAGCGCGAGAATTGCGTTTTTCAGTGAGCCCTTCAGGCTCCACCATTTTTCAATCACCGCGACCTCGTCGGAGTTGATGACACGCATGCCCAGAATTTTAAATATCAGCAGATAAACAACCAAAATAGCTGCGATCGCGATAACTGCATACAGGATGGCGTTCATGATCTTTCCCCCTTCATTTCTGTCTTCCGCAGACCAGTTTACTACAGATAACGGCAAAATTCAACAGCATTCTGCAGTTTATTCCCGCCCCTTCCGGCGCCGGATGATTTCGCCTGCCTTGCAACGCACAAAATACTTATTTCAAAGGTAATGACACCGAAGCTATATATATGCGCGCGGATACGGAACATGCGTAAAAAGCGCGGCGTGCCGCGAATGCAGGCCGCCCATTTTCATTTTCTTGCAATATCCGGCAGACAATGCTATAATAAAGCTGATTTTTGCCCCGGCGCCAGGCGGCCCACCCGGCTTTGCCATTGATGTCTCACCACGGAAGCGGCCCCGCGCAGCTGACCTGGCTCTCCCACTGATATGCGCATGAAACCGCATGTCTGTGCCAAACGTAAATCTTCGTTGATTATGATACAAATGAATTTTGCGCCGCTTCAAAGCGGCGGAACGGAGCTTTTTATGAAACATTCTCTGGCGTTAAAGATTCTTTCCGGCATCCTGCTGCCGCTTGCGCTTGCCTCATGCTCGAGTGGGCAGGCTACGCATGCCTCACAGGCGATGACGACCACCTCCTCAAAAGCCTCCTCCTCCCAGGCATCTCAGAGCAGCTCCTCCGCGGCGAGCTCTTCTTCGGCCGGCTCCTCCGCGAGCAGTACGACGCAGACCGGGGCGGCACGCATCTCGATGATCGCGGTGGGTGACAACCTGATCCACGATTCGGTCATGAAGATCGCCCAAACCTCCAACAGCTACAACTTCGCGCCATTCTACACGCACATGGAAAGCTACATTGCAAACGCGGATATTTCCTTCATCAATCAGGAATCCATGATGGCCGGCGCCCAGTTCGGCTACAGCGGCTGGCCGCGCTTCAACGCGCCGCAGCAGCTCGGCTACACGGTGCGCTCCCTCGGCTTCAACATTGTAAATCTTGCCAACAACCATGCGCTTGACAGAGGCGCCGATGGCGTCGTCGACAACGCAAAGTTCTGGGACGGCCTCGGCGTCGCGCACATCGGCACAAACGAGAACGCGCAGCAGCAGGGAACCGCCGCCATTCTCAACATCAAGGGCATCCGCGTGGCGTTTCTCGGCTATACGTCGAGCACGAACGGCATCCCGCTGCCCTCCGGCAAGACCTGGCTTGTCGACATGATCGACAAGACGCAGATGGCGGCAGACGTCAAACGCGCAAAGCAGGATGCGGACTGCGTCATCGTTTCACTGCACTGGGGCAATGAATTCCACCATGAATATTCCACGCAGCAGAAACAGCTCGCCGAGTATCTCGCCTCCATCGGCGTGGACGTCATCATCGGCACACACCCACATGTGATCGAGCCGGTGGAGTGGATCACGGCGGCGAACGGCCACCGCATGCTCGTCTATTACTCGCTTGGAAACTTTATTTCCTACCAGACCAAGATCGATACAATGCTCGGCGCGATGGCCTCCTTCGATATTGTCAAGGCGTCCGACGGCAGCGTCACCATCCAAAACGCGAAGGCGATGCCGCTTGTGACGCACTACGAGGGGCTGAATACCCTCGAAATCTATCCGCTTTCGCAGTATACCAACGCGCTTGCCGCGAGGCATTCCATTAAAAATTACGGCAAGCCCGCGAGCGTTTCCTATTTCACCGGCCTCGCCAAAAGCATTCTCGGCAGCTTCTACAGCACGGGGAAATAATCTCCACAGCGGGGGCATGAATAAAAATTCGCATCAGGGGTTATGGGTGGTTAAGACCCATAGCCCCCTTTTCATGCCCCGCGTGACGTTCAATGCAAGGAGCACCCTCCTTCATCCACTCCGGCGCGCGACGGCCCAGCAGGCAGGAAAAACGTTTTGCGTTTTCACGAAATGAGTATTGAACTGCTTATCCAATGGCAAATGACACTGGAACAATAGTATGACGAACCACCTGTCAAGCAAATTCCCGGGCTCAATATCGGGTGAATTTTCGTCGAAGGATGCGCCGGCTTTCACCGCGCGGCGTTCTGCCGGCTGTTTTCGTGCGGCGACCGG